>CAITQY010000615.1 GCA_903894655.1 uncultured Gemmatimonadota bacterium | reverse complement strand
GCGACGACCTCATGGGTGTGATCGGTCCACTTCACCGCGTCCCTGCTCGCGATGGTGGCGCGGAAAGAGATGAATGACTGTACGGCGACGAGCGAGAGCACGACACCGAAGGCCGTGAGCAGCTTGGTGCGGAGCTTTCAATTCTGTATGCGTTGCATGAGAGGCGTTCGAGGAGGGTGTGAGTCGCGGACGGTTGGCGGGCCGAGGGTGTCCTTCGGGGACCGATCACATGCGATGCTTCATGCCGACCCCCAACGTCCGGCGCTCCCCGACGCTGCCGAGCTGCGTACTGGCGTTGACATCGAGATGCATGCGGTTCGTGACCAACACGGTGACACCACCTCGCACGTAGCGGGTTGATGGACCGGACCGCGCCTCGCGACTGAAGGCGAACGCTTCGACAAACGATCCGACTCGCCCCGTGATACTCCGACCAAGCCACAGACTGCCGAAGTGCTGCGTATAGCGATCGCCACGCGTATCGAGCGCGGCGAGACCGATGTTCGAGGCCAGCGTGACGCCGGCTGGCAGACGCCACCCGAGGGCCACCTTGACCGTGGGCCGCCACGGACTCGCCTCGCCCGGCAGGCTGCCACTCCGCACGTCCATGCGGGTCAGCAGGGCCGTGGCCGGACGCCAGCCGACATTCGGGCGGACGTTGAGCGCGGTACCGATACCCATGTCCTCACGTCCCGCGACCTGTGCCTGCGGCGTACGGACCCACGCATAGGAGTTGAAGTGCAGGCGAAGCCCGAACCGTCCGGACAGCGGGACGTGGGCCACGACTTCGCCCGCCGTGACACTCCGCGTGTCCCCGGCCGTGCTCACCGAGCTGCCGTAATCGACATCCACGCGACCACGCGGCGCGATGCCGTTGCCCTCGGTAAACCCGCTCCGGAATCCGACCGGACTCTGGGCGATAGACGTGTTGGGGGCCGCGAGCACGGCCAGGAGTGCGAGGCCGACCACGGCGATGGTGCGCGATCGGGTCGCGGACTGGTCAGCAGGATGCGAGAGAGCGGTGTGCGCCGTAGCGCTGTGCGCGATACGTGGCGCACCGTTCGTGTTGATGTGCATGCGACGTCCAAGACAAGTCACCAGGCATCTGGCAGTTGCAACCATACGACATCGAAAGGCTCGCAACGCGACACGGCATGCCGTCGCACGTGCGACGTCCGGCCGTGATTCAGATCCACGAAAGAGGTATCGTGCCTGTCCGACCGAAACTTGAGCGAAACCACGCGGCCGGAGGCGATCCGGCGCCGCGCCTACCGCTGCTGTCGCAGTACCTCGTACACCGCGATCGCGACCGTCGTCGACAAGTTCAACGACCGCACTTGCTCGGTCACGATCGGGAGACGCACGAACCGGTCGGCGTAGCGCTCGTGGAGCTCAGCCGGCAGTCCGCCGGTTTCGCGACCGAAGACCAGCACTGTGCCCTCGGCCGGTGCCAACGGCGCGTCCCAGAACAGCTGGGTGGCCTTCGTCGAGAAGAAATACGGCTGGCCAAGGCGCGGCAGTTCGAGCTCGAACGCCTCCCAGCTGGGCCACACGCGCACATCCACGTGCTCCCAGTAGTCGAGGCCTGCACGCTTCACCTGCGCCTCGTCGAGCGAGAACCCCAGCGGCTCGATGAGATGGAGCGTGGCCCCGGTGGCGAGGCACGTGCGCCCCGCATTGCCGGTATTCCAGTGAATCTCGGGGTGCACCAATACGACGTGAATACTCATCGGTGGCGTTCCGCCTGATGGTTGCCGATGCGCGCGTTGTTCCTCTGACCGCAATGTCCCCACCGGTGAGCGTTCTGGCTAGTTCATGCGCACAACCCGGTCCGCCTCTCGCGGACGGCCGCGCGCGCCGCATATTCACGCCATGACCGACTCACTCTCCCGCCGCGCCTTCACGCAACTGGTCGGTGCCGCCGCCGTCAGCGGCGCGCTCCCTCATGTGCTCTCCGCGAACACCCCCGCGATGCCCGTACCCGATAGCACCCCCGCCGACGAACTCACGTCGCTCTCGGCCACCGAGCTCGCCGCGCGCATCCGCCGCAAAAGCGTGTCGGCCCGCGAAGTGCTCGACGCGCATCTCGCGCGCATCGAGCGCGTCAACCCGACGGTGAATGCCATCGTCACGCTAGTACCGGAGCAGGCGCGCGCGTGGGCCAAGGCCGCCGATGAACGTCAGGCGCGGGGAGAACCGCTTGGACCGCTGCACGGATTGCCGATCGCGCACAAAGATCTCGTCGATACGGCGGGCATCCGCACCACCAGGGGCTCGCTGTTCTACAAGGACAACGTGCCGACCACCGATGCCCTGATCGTGCAACGCATCCGCGCCGCCGGCGCGATCACGATCGGGAAGACCAACACGCCGGAGTTCGGCGCCGGCTCGAACACCTTCAACGCGGTGTTCGGCGCCACACGCAACGGGTTCAATCTGCAGAAAACCGTGGGCGGCTCCAGTGGCGGCGCGGCCTGCGCACTCAACTGCAACTTGCTGCCGATCGCCGACGGCAGCGACACCGGCGGCTCACTGCGTAATCCGGGCGCATGGAACAACATCGTGGGCTTCCGACCGTCGCCCGGACGCGTGCCCGACGACGACGGCTCGTGGTCGCCGCTCTCCACCAGTGGCCCGATGGCGCGCTCGGTTGAAGACGTGGCGCTCTTTCTGTCGGCGATCGCCGGCGCATACGCACCCGATCCTTCGTCGCTCACCGATGATCCGGCCATGTTCCGCCGTCCGCTCGCCGCGAGCATGAAGGGCAAGCGCATTGCGTGGTTCACGACCATGGGCGGGTTGCCCTTCGAGCCCGAGATCACGCGCGTGCTCAACGCCAACCGCCAGGCGTTCATCGACATGGGCTGCATCGTGGAAGACGCCGAGCCCGATTTCAGTGGCGTTGACGACGCCTTCCCGACGCTGCGGCATCTCACGTATCACAACAGCTACGCCAAGCTGTCGCGCGACAACCCCACGCTGTTCAAGGACACCGTGAAGTGGGAGATCGCCGAAGCCGAACGACAGGGCGCCGTAGATGTGGCCCGGGCCAACGCGCGGCAGGCGCAGATGTACCGGCACGTGTCGCAGTTCTTCGCGAAGTACGATGCCTACGTGTGTCCGGTCACGCAGGTGGAACCGTTCGATATCACGACAGAGTATCCCACCACCGTGGCCGGTGTCACGATGCCGACCTACATCGACTGGATGCGCAGCGCGTGGTACGTGACCTTCATGCAGTGCCCGGCGATCAGCGTGCCCGCCGGCTTCAGCGCCAGCGGCTTACCCGTGGGCGCGCAGATCGTGGGCAAGCCGCGCGGCGATTGGGCGCTGCTGCAGCTGGCGCATGCGTTCGAACAGGCGACGGGACACGGCAGGCGTCGGCCG
Organism: uncultured Gemmatimonadota bacterium; assembly: GCA_903894655.1. Classification (GTDB taxonomy): domain Bacteria; phylum Gemmatimonadota; class Gemmatimonadetes; order Gemmatimonadales; family Gemmatimonadaceae; genus Gemmatimonas. The sequence continues at coordinate 194 of CAITQY010000615.1, read as the reverse complement.
GAGTTGTGAGTTTTGAGTTCGGTTCAAGGGGTCAGAGTTTTGAGTTCGGTTCAAGGGGTCAGTTCAACGACTCTGACCCCTTGAAGAACCTTGAAGGCACGCGCCGAGAGTGGCGACGCGGAACCTCGCGTCCGACTCGCGGCTTCTGTTGATGAAGGATCGTCGTTTATCCCTGGCCACCCCGTCCATGCCCG
>CAITQY010000614.1 GCA_903894655.1 uncultured Gemmatimonadota bacterium | reverse complement strand
CGGCATTCCCGCCCGCCGTCATCGTGAGCTGCGCCGGCGTCAGTTGCACCTCAGCGACCGGCGCCTCGAGGGGGCGAGGTCCCGCGATGTCGGAAAATCCCGCGCACGCCGTGGCCCCGGTGCCGAGCACCACCCACAGCAACGGGAGCAGGCACCGCATCGCGCGACCCAATGGCACCCTAGCGCTCCGCCATGGTCACGCGCGTTGGCCGCGCGAGATGATTGCGCGTGCCGTCGCCGAGCTGGCCTTCCACATTGAAACCCCAACACCACAGTTCACCGTCGGTGGCCGTGCCACACGTGTGCGCTCCCGTCGCACTCACGGCGGAGAACGTGATGCCACCGGCCACCCGCATCGGGACGTCGCGCGACGCGTTCGTGCCGTCACCAACCTGACCGTACACGTTGCGCCCCCAGCACCACGCCTGGCCGCCGCGCGTGCGTGCGCACGTGTGAACCCCTCCCAAGCTGACCGATGCGAATCGTGTCGACGTGGACACCAGGGTCGGCACCGTCTGATCGGTGGTGCCGCCCGTGCCAAGCTGGCCGAAGCTGTTGCGCCCCCAGCAATAGACCTCACCCGCCTCGGTCACCGCACAGGTGTGGGAGCCGCCGGCCGAGATGCTCGTGACCTTGGCCGGCAGACTGATGGCGACCGGCGCACGCGAGTCGGCACGGGTGCCGGTGCCCAATTGACCGGAGGCGTTCGCCCCCCAGCAATAGGCGATCCCCTCGGCGGCGATCGCGCAGGTATGTGCCCACCCGGCGCTCAGCGACACAAATCGCTGCCCACCGACGACGAGCACGGGCGACGAACGCGTGCTCGTGCTGCCGTCACCGAGTTGCCCGTTCGCGTTGCTGCCCCAACAGAGCACCTCGCCGGAGGTGGTGAGTCCGCAGGTGTGCGCCTGTCCCGTGCGCAGGGTCCGAAAGTTCTGGTTGCCGGCGACACGAACGGGGGCGCTGCGTGACGTCAACGTGGCGTCCCCCAGCTGTCCCTTGTCGTCGTTGCCCCAGCAGAAGGCCTCGCCGCCGCGCGAGACGCCACAACTGTGCGCCAAGCCTGTGGTGACCTGTGTGAAGATGAGATCCCCAACGACCGGCGCGGGACGGCCGTTCGCCTCGGAGTCGCCGTCGCCAAGCTGGCCGCGATCGTTCGCCCCCCAACAGAGGATTCGTGAGGAGACGAGGGCGCAGGAATGCCGGCCGCCCGCGGCGATGATACCAGGGTCGTCGGTGGCACGGATCGTAGGCGGTACGACGATCGGGGGCACGACGGCTGGCGCCGCGCGGGCGATCGAGTCGGCGACCTTCGCCGCACGCCGCGCGGCACGCCAAACCCTCAGGCCGGCGATGGAATCGGCGACGAACGCCTCGCGGCTTTGCGCCCCGTCAGCAGCCGGCGTCGACGGACCGGTGGTTATGCCGGCGGATGCAGTTGAATCGCTCCCCCCGATGACGCGAGACGAGTCCGGTGTCAGGGGAGGCATCGTGTCCACGTTGGCAATGATCGGGAGTTCGATGTTCCGAGCGTCCGCCATCACGACCGGCGCCGCGCTGCGCGCCGCGGTTCGCTGGGTCTTCGCGAAATAGGCGTAGGCGCCGCCGGCGGTCACGAGGACCAGCGCCGCCACGGCCAACCATCGTCCGCGGCGCGACGGGGCTTCGGCAGACGCCCACGACGGCGATTCATCGTCGACGATCACTGAAACGGCGGGCGTCGGCATCGGCGTCTCGAGCCGCGGGCTCGCCGGGACTGAGGCGACATCCGTTCCCTGCCCCTGAGACGCAGGCCGCGCAAACCTCACCGTCGCGTCGGCGCCCGCGCCCTTGGTTGCCGATGCGACGCGAGGCTTGGCCTTCTCCCGCTCGCGACGACGACGGTGCGACTCTTCCCACTGCTTCCAATCGCTGGGCACGACCCACGCGTTCAGCGCCGCGAGCAGTCCATCCGCCCCGGCCCAACGAGCGGCGGGCTTCTTCTGCAGCATGCGCTCCGTGATGTACTGCAAGCGCGGCGGCACTTCGCCGGGGCGCACGAAGTCGATCGCCGGCAGCTCTTCGTTTTTTTGCTTGAAGATGACGTTGTACAGGGCCTCACCTTCCCACGGCCGCTCACCGGTGAGCATTTCCCACGTCAGCAATCCGAGACTGTACAGGTCCGAGCGCGCGTTCGCCGCACCGCCGTCAATCTGCTCCGGGGCCATGTACGCCGGCGTGCCGATCGCAGCACCGGTCATCGTTAGCCGCGAGTCGAACTCCGCCGAGTGCGCGATCCCGAAGTCGCTGAGCAACGCCCGGTCAGTCTCGGCATCGAGGAACACGTTTTCCGGTTTCACATCACGATGGACGACGCCATTCGCATGCGCAAAGGCCAGCGCTTCGGCTACGTCTTTCAGTACGCGTTCCGCGCGCTCCGGCGAGAACGGGCCGTCGTCCTGAATCGCTTGCTTCAGTGTGCGTCCGGGCACCAACTGCATGACAAGCGCCAGTCCGCCATCCCGCAATCGCTTCACCGCATGAACGGTGACGATATTGGGATGCTGTAGTCGCGCGACGGTACGCGCCTCGCGCGCGAGCCGCGCAATGGCGTCATCGGCCTGCGCGGCGAACCGCGGGCGTACCACCTTGATGGCGACGTCGCGAAAGAGCTCACGATCACGGGCCCGATAGACAATCGCGCTCCCGCCGCGTCCCAGTTCGCCGAGAATCGTGTAATCATCGAGATCGGTGACGACGTCATCGTCGAAGGCGTCGAGCATCAACGGCTCCGAAACGTGAAGAGCACTTCGCCCATCTCGATGCGATCACCGTCCTGCAGGCACGGCGCGTCGACGGTATCGAGGACCGCGCCATTACGCACGACGGGATTGGTTTGCGAGAGGTTGCGCAGGAACCAGTGGCCGGCCCGCCACTGCATCACGGCGTGCTGGCGACTCACGGTCTTATCACGCAACTGCACGTGACGATACAGCGCGCCCTCGACCCGCCCGAAGGTGACGTCCGTCCCATCAGGGCCCGGCACATTCACGAAGCGGATCTCTCGTCCGGCGTCAGCGCCGAAACCAATTTCCAGGCGGCCCGGCAGAAACTGCAACGTGCCTTCGGCCGGTACGCTGAATCGAATCGCGTGTCCCTCGACCATGGTCCCCGAGACGCCGGCATCGCTGACGATTGGCGCATCCGCGCTCGGTGGGGCCGGACGAGATGGCACCGGCTGTACAAGGGTCGGCGGGATCACCGACGAGGGTCGCACCACGGGCGGGGGCGGGACCGTCACGAATTCGCGAATGATCGGCCTCGATTCTGGCCGAGGCACCGGCGGGGGCACGACAGGGGCAATCTCCCCCGTCGTGCGCGGGACGCGCGCGGGCGCCGCCGTCTCGGGCGCCGCCGTTTGGGGCGCCGCCGTCTGGGGCGCCGCCGTCTGGGGCGCCGCCGTCTGGGGCGCCGCCGTCTGGGGCGCCGAGGACGGCGTCATCCGCGTCGCCTGAGGCGGCCGCGGGGCACGACCTCCGAGCGCCGCTGGT
>CAITQY010000613.1 GCA_903894655.1 uncultured Gemmatimonadota bacterium | reverse complement strand
TGACCGATTCACCGCAACAATGCAACCTCAATGAATTCATTGCGTTAGCAAGCTCTGTGATCCAGGTCGCGTCTGGTACGCCCCCTGCTTTATGAACGCTCGACAGTTCTCTCCTCTCGAGCCGACCCGGATGTCCCACCAACTCGTCATCGACCTCTCGCGCCAAGCCATCATGACCGCGCTCATGATCGCGGCCCCGATGCTGCTCATCGCCCTCGGCGTGGGCCTCGTCGTGTCGATCATCCAGTCGGTCACCCAGATCCAGGAACAGACCCTCGTCTTCGTCCCGAAGCTCGTCCTCGTGGGCGGTGCCTTCATCGTCGGCATGCCGTGGCTGCTCCAAATCCTGATCCGCTACACCACCGAACTCTTTCGCGGCATCCCCGCGATGGTCGGCTGAGCCGGATCGATTTCGTGAATCCCTCCACGGGCCTCTTCGGCCTCCCCGACTTCTTCGCGCCCGGCGTCGCGACAGCCTTCGTGCTGACCGCGCTCCGCGTGGGCGGGCTGTTGCTCGTCGCCCCCGCCTGGTCGGCCAAAAGCTTCCCGATGAAGCTCCGCACCGCCGTCCTCGTGGTCTTCGCCACGCTCCTCATTCCGAGCGCCGCCGCGACCGCCGATCTCACCACCCTGCGCATCACGCCGGTGACGTTCCTCAGCGAAACGATCATCGGCTTCGTGATCGGCTTCGCCGCCGCGATCATCGTGGCCGGCGCCGAGTTCGCGGGGGAACTGATGACCAACACGATCGGGCTCTCCGGCATGGCGATCCTCGATCCCGTCAACAACACGCAGGGTGCCATCCTCGGCACCTTCATGCAGATGCTGGCCCTCACGCTGCTCCTCACGGGCGGCGGTCATCTCATCATGCTGCAGGCCGTCGCGCAGAGCTTCGTCTCCATGCCGCTCGGCGCCCCCCTCGCTCTGCCCAGCGGCATGCTGGCGGTCACCAAGGCCGGCGCCACCATCTTCACGAGCGGCGTGCAGTTCGCCGCGCCGGTGCTCGCCGCCATTCTCGTGGCCAACATCGCGCTGGCGATCCTCGGACGCGCCGCGCCGCAGTTGCAGGTCATGAGCCTCGCCTTCCCGCTGCAAATCGGGATCGGCCTGCTCGCGTTCGCTGGATCGATCGGCCTCGTGGTGCACGCGCTCGCCGACTGGACGCCGGCCTACGCCAATACCCTCGACTCTTTTGCCCGGGCGGTGCACGTCGCCCCCGCGCCAGCGACGGGGCGTTGATCCATGTCTGATTCCGATTCCGGCGAAAAGACCGAAGCGCCCTCTGGCAAAAAGCTCGACGACGCGCGCAACAAGGGCCAGATCGCCAAGAGCCCCGAGCTCACCACCGCCGCCTTCCTCCTGGGCTCCACGCTCACGATGACGATGGCCGGCCCGCCGCTCTGGCAGTTCCTGCTCGATACCATGGGCAACACCCTCGCCAACGCCGGCAATGCCGAACGCGGCGGGGCGTCGGCCATTCCGTTCCTGCAGGCCATGGGCTTCCGCACCCTCGTCGCCGTGGTCGGCATGATGGCCGCCCTCGCCGTGATCGCGATCGCCGTGCAGGCCATGCAGACCGGCGGCTTGCTCACCACCGAAACGCTCACGCCGAAGTTCAGCCGCATCAATCCGATGAACAACCTCGGACGGCTTCTCGGCAAGCAGTCGATCGTCGAACTCGTGAAGGCACTGGTCAAGCTCAGCATCGTCTCGTGGGCCGTGTACTCCACGCTCGCCGATGCCTGGCCCGACGTACAGGGACTCGCCCTCGACAAGTCCCCCGCCGCGCTCATGCAGGTTGTCGCCAAGTACGCCATCGCGCTGCTCAAGAACGCCGGCTTGATGTTCCTCGTGCTCGCCCTCGCCGACTTCGCGTGGCAGAAGTACAGCACGACCGAGCAGCTGAAGATGACGAAGCAGGAAGTGAAGGAAGAAGCGAAGTCGCAGGAAGGCAATCAGGAAGTCAAAGGACGCCGCCGACAGATCGGCCGCGAACGCATCCGTCGCCAGATGTTCGCGGAAGTCCCCAAGGCCGATGTCGTCATCGTGAACCCGGTGCACATCGCCATCGCCATCAAGTACGACCCCATGGTCGCCCCCGCGCCGTACGTCGTCGCGATCGGCCAGCGCAAAATCGCGCTCCGCATCAAGGAACTCGCCTTCAAGCACAACGTGCCCGTGATCGAAAACATCCCCCTCGCCCGCGCGCTCATCGTCGTGGCGAAGGTGGGCACCGTCATTCCCGTCGAGATGTATCTGGCCGTCGCCGAAGTGCTCGCCTTCGTGATGCGTCAGCGTGAACGGTTCGGCGCCTCGTGGCGTGGAACGGCCGCCGCATGAGGAATGCCTAAGTGACCAGCGCCGCTCTCCCTCTTTCGCTTCCGGTCGAAGCCGGCAAGAAGGCGGAAATCGCCCTCGCCCTCGCGGTCGTGCTCATTCTGGCACTGATCGTGGTGCCGTTGCCGCCGATCATGCTCGACCTCTTCCTCGCCGCCAGCATCGGTTTGTCGCTGGTCGTGCTGCTGGTGTCGCTGTACACCACTGATCCGCTCGACTTCAGCAGCTTCCCCGCGCTGCTGTTGCTGCTCACGCTCTTCCGTATCGGCCTCAATGTCTCGTCCACACGCCTCATTCTCACAGAGGCGCATGCGGGCAAGGTGATCGAAGCGTTCGGCAATTTCGTGATCGGCGGCAACTACGCCGTCGGGATCGTGATTTTTCTCCTGCTCATCGGCATCAACTTCATCGTCATCACGAAGGGTGCCGGCCGTATCGCCGAAGTCGGCGCCCGCTTCGCACTCGACGCGATGCCCGGCAAGCAGATGGCGATCGACGCCGATCTCTCGGCCGGCCTCATCGACGAAAAAGAAGCGCGCACGCGCCGCGACGTGATCTCGCGCACCGCCGACTTCTACGGCGCGATGGACGGCGCCTCGAAGTACGTCAAGGGCGACGCAATACTCGGCATTCTCGTGGTCGCCGTCAACATCATCGGCGGCATCTTCATCGGCGTCATCCAGAAGGGCATGCCGCTCGAGAAGGCTGCCAGCACCTACACACTCCTCACCGTCGGTGACGGCCTCGTATCACAGGTGCCGGCGCTGATCATCAGCACCGCCGCCGGTCTCATGGTCACCAGCGCCGCCGGCAATGAGCGCATGGGCACCGTGCTCAGCAAGCAGCTCGGGGCCCACCCGCGCGCTATGTGGATGGTGGCCGCCGTGCTGTCGTCGTTCGCGCTCATTCCCGGCCTCCCGATGTTCCCCTTCCTGGCACTCGCCGGCGGCGCCGCGGCGCTCGCCAAGATGTCCGAGAAGGCCAACAAGACGCGCTTCGAACTCGCACAGTTCTCCGCCGCCCCACTCGAAGAAATCGAAGCGCCCGCGCCGAACGATCCGATGCGCGACCTGCTGCAGATCGATCCGATCGAACTCGAAGTCGGCTACTCGCTCATCCCGCTCGTCGACGAAAGCCAAGGCGGCGATCTCCTCGAGCGCATCGGTCTCCTGCGTAAGCAGGCCGCACTCGAACTTGGTATTCTCGTGCCGGCCATTCGCATCCGCGACGACATCCGTCTCCCGGCCAACGAGTACGTGATCAAGCTGCGCGGCTCCGAAGTCGCGCGCGGTGAAGTGCTGCCGCGCTTCGTCATGGCACTCAACACCGGCGGAGTGGTCGAAGAAGTCCAGGGCATGGACACCGTCGATCCATCGTTCGGCATGCCGGCGAAGTGGGTTGCGATGGGACAGCGGTCCGACGCCGAAGCGCGCGGCTATGTAGTCGTCGAGCCCACCACGGTCGTGGCCACGCACCTGCTCGAGACGCTCAAGACGAGTGCCGCCGACTTGCTCGGTCGCCAGGAAGTGCAGGAAATGGTCGAGACGCTCAAGAAATCACATCCGGCGCTCGTTGAAGAGATCATCCCGAACAAGGTCTCGCTCAGCGTGCTGCACCGCGTGCTGCAGCGCCTCCTCCGCGAGCGGGTACCCATTCGCGATCTCGTCACGATCCTCGAAGCGATCGGCGACGGTGCGGATGCCACCAAGGATCCCGAAGCGCTCACCGAAGTGGTACGCAAGTCGCTCACCAACGTCATCGCCCGCCTGTTCGCCGATCAGACCGGTGTCGTGCGTGGCATCACCATCGGCGGTCGGCTCGAGTCGGCGCTGCTCGGCCTCTTCTCGCCGCGCTCGTCGAACGCGAATGCGCCGGTGCTCACGCCGGAGTCGCTGGCCGGCCTGCTGCGCGATCTCAATCAAATGGCCAGCACCTACTCGGTGGATGGTCGTCCGCTTCCGCTCATCACACCGCCGTCGCTGCGCGTGGGCGTGCGCCGCCTGATCGAACCGGTGTTGCCCAGCCTCCCGGTGGTCTCGCTCGCTGAGCTCCCCGCGCAGATCACGCTGAGCAGTGTTGCTACCTGGGAGATGAACTGATGCATTTCAATTCGGCAGAACGATTCCGTGGCGCCGATCTCTCGCGCGTGGCCGATCGCGCCCGACGCACGCTCGGCGACGACGTGATGATCCTGCACACGCGCACGGTGCGTGACGATGGCATGCCGATGGTCGAGGTGCTGGCTGCACCGTCCACCACGGTCGAGCGCGTGCGCGCGCGTCTTACGCCGGCGCCGTTCCCGACGAACATGCGCAAGGCCGATGGGCGTCCATACTGCATCGCGCTGGTCGGACCGACGGGCGCCGGCAAAACCACCACCGCCGCCAAGCTCGCGGTGCGTCGTGGCATGTTCGGCGCCGCGCGCCCCGGTCTGCTCACGATCGATACGTACCGCGTGGGTGGCATGGAGCAGCTGGCCACGTATGCCGAACTCGCCGACGTGCCCTTCGAAGTCGTGTACGACGCCCGTGAAGTGGACGCCGCCATGAAGCGTCTCGCGGGCACCTGCGACGTCATCATCATCGACACGCCGGGGCGCAGTCCGGCATCGGCCGAGCTCACTGAGCGGTGGCGTTCGCTGCTCGACGCGCTCGATCCCGATGAAGTGCATCTCGTGATTCCCGCGTCGTTGCGTGCTGATCTCGCGGTCGACATTGGCCGCGCCTATCGTGCCACGCGCCATCATTGCGGGGCCACGCACCTCATTCTTTCCAAGATCGACGAAGTGCCGCGCGAGTCGGGCATCAGCGATCTCGCGCTGTCGCTCGAGATGCCGACGCGGTGGGTGACCGACGGGCAGGACGTGCCCAGTGATCTCAAGCCCGGCGTGCCGCGGTTGCTGCGCGCCTGGGGACTCTCCGCGGATGCGGAGCCTGACTGGATGCCCGCATGAGCGGCTACCAACTCATGTCGCCGCCGCGTGGGACAGCCACTGTCTCGCAAGTTGATGCACTGCTCGGTCGCGGCCGCAGCAACACGACACCGTACGGTGCGCCGCGCGGCGCCACCACGTTGCTGGTGGCCAGTGGCCGCGGTGGCAGTGGCACGTCGTTGGTGTCTGCGCTCCTGGCCGTCGCCGCCGCCGGCGATGGCCGGCGCGTGCTGCTGATCGACGCCGATGATTTCGTCGGACCACTCGCACTCACGCTCGGCGTGCAGGCGCGCGCGTCGTGGCAGGATCTGCGCGGCGGCCGGGTCTCCCCGGCTGACGTCGCGACGCCGGTCAGCACCACACTCACCCTCGTGGCCGGTGGCGCACCGCGCCTCAGCGCCGACGGCCTTCCGCTCACCGCCGCGGAACGTCGCGCCTGCATGCGTCGCCTCGGTGTGCTCGCCGAGGGAATGGAGCTCGTCGTCATTGACTGCGGGGCGCGCTTCGACACGGTGCTCGCCGCCATCACACCACACGCCGACGAACGCCTCCTCGCCGTCTCGGCTGGCAGTGATCCGGTCGGACTCGCGTCGACGTACGCGCTTTGTAAAGCGGTGCACGCCCGGCATGCTGCCCTTCCGATAGACGTACTCGTGAACCGGCATGAAGGGAGTGACGCCGCGCGGTGCTTCGACGCCATCGACGCCGGTGCCCGTCAATTTCTTGGAATTTCACTGCGCCTCGCTGGCGCGGTTCCGTCTGATC
>CAITQY010000612.1 GCA_903894655.1 uncultured Gemmatimonadota bacterium | reverse complement strand
GGTACGTACCGGATACCTGGTCTCCATGAGCGACATCGACGTTCTCCTGCAGGAAACGCGCTCCTTTCCCGCGCCCGATTCTTTCCGCGCCACGGCCCGCGTTCGCGACTCTCGCCTGGCGGATGACGCCGCGGCCGATCCGCTGAGCTTTTGGGCGCGTGAGGCCGGTGAGCTGTCGTGGAGCAAGCCGTGGGATACGGTGCTGGAATGGACGCCGCCGCACGCCAAGTGGTTCCAGGGGGGACAGCTCAACGCGTCGGTGAATTGTGTGGATCGCCACATTCATGGCCCGCGTCGCAACAAAGCCGCGATCATCTGGGAAGGGGAACCCGGCGACCATCGGACCTACACGTATTGGGACCTGTATCGCGAAGTGAATCTCGCGGCGAACATGCTCAAGCAGCTCGGCGTGGTGAAGGGCGATCGCGTGGCGATCTATCTGCCGATGATTCCCGAAGCGATCATCGCCATGCTCGCCTGCGCGCGCATCGGCGCGGTGCATACGGTGATCTTTGGCGGCTTCTCGCCCGATTCCTTGCGCGACCGCATCAACGACTGCGGCTGCAAGGTGCTGATCACCGCCGACGGCGGCTACCGTCGCGGACAGGTGGTGCCGCTCAAACGAAACGCCGACGAAGCGGTCAAGGAATGTCCGACGATCGAGCACATGCTGGTGGTGATGCGTCGTCGGAGTGGCGTGGGCGACGAAACGTTCGCCGAGATGCAGGATGGACGTGATCACTGGTGGCATCGCCTGAAGCGGCAGGTACCGAAGTTTTGCGAACCCGAAGCGATGGACGCCGAGGACGTGCTCTTCATTCTCTACACGTCGGGCACGACGGGCAAACCGAAGGGCGTCGTGCACACCACCGGTGGCTACATGACCGGCGTGGCGAGCACCACGAAGTACGTGTTCGATCTGAAGGAAGAAGACGTGTACTGGTGCACCGCCGACGTCGGCTGGATCACCGGACACTCGTACTTGGTGTACGGCCCGCTGGCGAATGGCGTCACGCAAGTGGTGTACGAAGGGGCGCCCGACTGGCCGGACAAGGATCGCTTCTGGCAGATCTGCGAGCGCTACGGGGTGTCGATTTTCTACACCGCACCGACGGCGATCCGCGCCTTCATGAAGTGGGGCACGCCGTTCGTCGAGAAGCACGACCTCTCGGAGCTGCGCTTGCTGGGATCGGTGGGTGAACCGATCAATCCGGAAGCGTGGATGTGGTACCACAAGCACATCGGGAAGGAGCGGTGTCCGGTGGTGGACACGTGGTGGCAAACGGAAACGGGCGCGATCATGATCTCGCCGCTGCCGGGCGTCACCGCGACCAAGCCCGGCTCGGCCACCACGCCATTCCCCGGCATCAAGACCGCGCTGCTCGACACCGCCGGCAACGACGTCGGCGTAGGCGGCGGTCTGCTCGCGATCACGTATCCGTGGCCCAGCATGGCGCGCACCATCTGGGGCGACGCCGCCCGCTACATCGAGACCTATTTCTCGAAGTGGCCCGGGCGCCCCGACCTGTACTTCGCCGGCGACGGCGCCAAGCGCGACGACGACGGCTATCTATGGATTCTGGGACGCGTCGATGACGTGCTCAACATCGCCGGGCACCGGATTGGGACGATGGAAGTGGAGAGCGCGCTGGTGGATCACCCGGCGGTGGCCGAAGCGGCGGTGGTCGGCAAAGCCCACGAGATGAAGGGTCAGGCAATCGCGGCGTTCGTGTCGCTGCGGGCCGGGTTCACGCCGAGTAGCAGCCTGCGCGACGAACTGCGCGACCATGTGGCGACGAAGATCGGCGCCATCGCCCGCCCTGACGACATCCTGTTCAGCGCCGATCTGCCGAAAACGCGCTCCGGCAAGATCATGCGTCGCCTGCTGCGGGACATCGCCGAGGGTCGCGCGCTGGGTGACACCACTACGCTGGCTGATCCTTCTGTCGTTGCCGCGTTGAAGGATCAGTATGAGGCGCAGGAGTCGTAACTTCGTTTGAACAGCGCTGGTGAGCGGGATCGCCCGGAACGCTCCGGGTCGATCCCGTTCGCCGCCGTTGAACCGCTTACTTCTTCGCGGAATCCGCGGTTGCAGGAACGGCGGCCGGCGCAGCCGGCAATGCCGCCCGCAAGCTGTCGACCATTGCCTTGAGCTGGTCGTAGGTCAAGCCACCTGGGAACACGCGACTACCGACCACGAGCGTCGGCGTGCTGCTGACACCACGTTCCGTGCCCGCGGCCGCGTTCGCCTGAATTTTCGGCAGATTCTTCTGCGTGTCGAAGCAGCTGTTGTAGGCCGTCATATCCAGACCGAGCTGGCCGGCGTACGAGTCGAACACCTTGCGGGGGTTCGTCGTGGCCTGCGAGTTCCAGTCCATCTGCCCTGCGAACAGCGCGTCGTGCATTTCCCAGAACTTACCCTGATCGGCCGCGCAGGACGCCGCGAGATGCGCGGCCATCGTGTTCTGGTGAATCGAGGTCAACGGAAAATCGTAAAAGCGGAAGTTGGCGAGTCCCGCATCGATGATGCGCGTCTTGATATCCGGACCCTGCAACGCGGCGAACTGGCCGCAGCCTGGGCACTCGAAGTCCGCGAACTCCATGATCGTGATCGGCGCGTTCGGATCGCCACGCAGCTGACCCTCGGCCGTCGGCAGCGCAGTGCCGGGCGCGAGTTCGATCGGCTTCGGCTTGTTCTGCATCGCGTAATAGATGCCGGCGCCGCCCACGGCGAGCACGACCAGCACGATGGGCAGGAACGCGTTATTGGACTTCTTCTTCGTTGCCTTTACCACTCGATCTCCTCGTCGTCTTCCGGCGTCCAGCCGGTCGGTTCCCATGCGCTCTCGTCGGGACGACGGGCTTCGTCGACCAGACGGCGATGTTCAGCTTCTTCCGGTGTGTCGTCGGTGCAGCGCACTTCGGAGTAAAACAGCTCACTGCGCACGTCACCGATCACTGCACCCGTGGCGATAAGCTATCTGTCGCACCGTACTCGGCGCTATCCTGCGACGGAGGTCCGACCGCCCCGCCGACTCTCGTGGCCCCGAGACCGTGTACACCGACCCACTTCGAATCCCAGTGGGCGCTGGCTCGCTCCACGAGGGACGACGTGGAAGGTCGGGCCGGTCCGGCGGTCGTGGGGCTCTTGGTGGCAGGCCAGCGACCGGAGCGCCCGGCCGCTCGTGGAGCCGTTTCGACGCCAAGCCGTCGACGAACCGGCCAACAGCCCCGACTTATCGGTGGCGCGGTCTCTGCCGACGATCTCGCGGCACGCACTGCGGCACGCATCGCGCGCCGACGGGGCGTACTCCCCTTGGCATCGGTACGTCCGATCGCCGTACGCCCCTGTGGAACGCTGGTGGCGGAGGATGCACCGCCCGCGCTCGCCTCAACGCTACGGGCGTTGATTACGTAATAGGCGTGAGTCGCCACTAGGAAGCCGGTGTCTCATCAGTTACGATTACACAGCTGACCCGGAGTTCCCCGGCAGCGATGTTCGACGCACTACCCAGAGGAAATGGCCAAGCCCAAGCTTCGTCCGCGTCGTGACGCCATGGTGCCCTCTCCGTATCAGGAGGCCCGTGACGAGCTCTTCCAGCAGATCATGCAGTGTGGTGTGATCGGGTGTCACCCCGACGACCAGAAGGAGTGGTTCGACGGTACGATGGAGTATCTCACGGGTCGGTACCCGGAGATCAAGGCTCCTGAAATTGCCGAACTACGCACGTTGGGCGAGCGGTTTGCCCAGCCGACCAGAAAGCAGACGCAGGAAGCGGCTGCCGTCTGATCGCTTCATCCGGCGCCGGACCCAACGGGACCTTGGCGTCTAGATCACACGGACATATCTGTCCCAGCTACAGCTGGCGCGATATACGAAATACATCGAACGCCTCCTCCGGGAGGCGTTCGTCGTTTGTGGGTTCGAGGCTTCGCTCTCATACGGTCGAGTCCGCTGAACAGATTACGCGGAAGCGCGGAGGTCGCAGAG
>CAITQY010000611.1 GCA_903894655.1 uncultured Gemmatimonadota bacterium | reverse complement strand
TCGACGACCTCGACTGGCTCGGCTTCGTACCGGACATCGGCCGCACCGACAGTTTTCGCGCCGCGCGACAGGGCCGTCCGCATCCACAGCGACAGTCGGATCACGAGCACCGCTACGCCGCCGCGCTCGCCGCCCTGAGTGCCCGCGACCTCACGTATGTGTGCACCTGTACGCGGCGCGACATCGAGCGGCACGCGCCACATGCCGCGGGGGAGGAGCCCCGCTACCCCGGCACCTGTCGCGACGCGGGTCATGCCGAGACCGAATCGCTCGCGCGTCGGGTGCGCATGGGCAACGGCGTCGAGTCCTTCGAGGATCGGCGACTCGGCCAGATTCGGCAGTCGCCCGCGGAGCAGTGCGGCGATCTGCTCGTGCGCGATCGACACGGGCAATGGACGTATCAATTCGCCGTCGTCGTCGATGACATGGCGCACGACATCGACGTCGTGATACGCGGCGAGGACCTGCTGGCCAGCACGGGCCGACAGCTGCATCTCGCCGCGCTGCTGGGCCGAGAGCGGCCACTGCACTGGTGGCATCATCCGCTGCTCGTGCATCCCGATGGCCGGAAACTCAGCAAGGCCCATCACGATACATCCATTCGTGAGCGTCGGGCGGCCGGTGCCCACGCGGCGGCGCTGTTGGGTGAGGCGGCGTTCTTGTCGGGGCTACTGCCGGCAGCGCGTGATCTCTCGATCGACGAGCTGCCGGCGCTCTTTCGTTAGCGCGTGGTGAGCAGGCCGATCACGACCAACAGAATCCACTGCGGGCCTTTGTAGCCGTCCGTGCGATCGTCGTACGACTCGTCGAGCGAGTGCGCACCGCGACCCACCCCGCCGCCATCGAGCGTGACGGCGGCAATGCCCTTGGAAATCGGGATGTTCGCGTCCGTGCTCGAAATCGTGAGCGGCGCGTACACGTTCATGGTACGAGCCGCGGCCAATGAGGTGCGCACGATGAACGACGTGTCTGCCGTCGTGCCGGCCGGACGCAGGCCGGTCGTGTCGATCACCAGCGCCAACGGCACCGTCGACTTGGGCCAGCGCGCCTTCTCTTCGGCAAGGGCCTGACGAAGCGCCGTCTGCAAGCGGGCGTCGATGTCGGCCAGTGCGGCGGCCGATTCACTGCGGAGGTCGATATCCATCACGCCTTCGGCTGAGATGGAGTTCACCGACGTGCCGCCGGACACGAGGCCCACGTTGAAGGTGACCTTCGGGTTCGTCGACGCTTCGAGATCGGCAATCTTCGCGATCGCACGGCCCATGGCATGAATCGGATTCGGCATGCCGAACGCGCCGTAACTGTGCCCGCCCGGGCCCTTGTACGTCACGCGATAGCGATTGCTGCCCACGGCCCCGTTCGTGATGCCGAAGCCCGTGCCATCGATCGAGATGAACATGTCGATCGAATCCTTGAGCGGACCACTGAACAGCGCGCGCACGCCGCGAAGATTGCCCGGACCTTCCTCACCCATCGTACCGATGACCAACAGGCGCCCGTTGAACGGGATCTTATTGGCGATGATCTGCCGGGTGGTGGCCAGCACCGCCGCCAGTCCGCGGCAGTCGTCACCGATACCGGGGGCCGTCAGCTTGGTGCCTTCGCGCTTCACCTTCACGTTCGTGCCTTCGGGGAACACGGTATCCAGGTGACCGCTCAACACGAGCGTCGGCCCAGGTCCGGTGCCGCTGATCTCGCCAATCACATTGCCTTCGGGGTCGATGCGCAGCTTCTGCACACCAAGGGCGGCGAGCTTGTCGCGGAACACCGCAGCGCGCGCGGCCTCCTTGAACGGCGGCGCCGGGATTTCGCAGATCGCGGCCTGCTCGGCCAGCGTCCATTCGTTCTCGGACTGCAGGGCGGCCATGGCCTTGGCGATGGCAGGCTGCTTGGCGAGGCGATCGAGCGCCGCCTCGGTGGGCGTGGCCTTGGCCGCGGTCTTGGCGGCGCCCTGAGGCTGCTGCGCGTGGCCGATGACCGGCGTGGCGAGCGAGAGCGTCAGGAACGAGAACAGCGCCGGGATCGTGGTACCGGCGCTGCGAGGCGAAACGGAAGAGGACATGACGTCAGGAGCTAATCGTGATGGTGCCGGCGGTGGTATTCGACGCGACCGTGAATTCGAACAGACCGTTGGTTCGCTCGCCACCGGTCCACGCGCCGCTCCCATTGAACGTGGCGCCATGGTTCGAGCAGCGGAAGCCCGTGCCGCTGATCGACACGGTGGTGCCCGCATGCGGACAGATCAAGGAAAACGCGCGGTACTGGGTCGCGCTGGCCCGAACCACGGCAATCGGGGTGCCCGCGCCACTGATCACCGCGATCCCACCGACGGTGCCAAGCGCGGCGTAGTTGGCCAGCGTGACGGTGGCGTTCACGTTGCGCGGCCCCGTCATACTGGAACCCTCCTCGCTGTCGTCGCCGCAGGCGGCCAGGACGGCGGTGATCGCCAGCGCCGAACTGGTGGCCAGAAACTCCCGTCGGTTCACGCCGGCGCCCCGGCAATTCGTGCAGTCAGACATGACGACTCCGTTTACATCATGGAGAGGAAGAGGCCCGGCCGGACTGGCTCAGGCCTTGACGAATGCCGCCGCCCACTTCGCCGGGTCGACGTCGCTCTCGAACGCGATGTCCGGGTCCACGACGATCTGCGCGGCGTCGCGCGCGATCTGCAGCCGATCCATGTTCCTCGTGGCGCGGCCGCTCACGAAGGTCCCATTCGGCAGGTACTTCGACTTGTGGCGCGGGCACTGAAAGCCGGCATTCTTGGACATCGTTTTCAGCGCCGTGTTCTGGTGCGGGCAGGACAGCGCGAACGCGAAGATGTCCCCGTTGGAGCGACAGAGAATCACCTCGTTGGTGCTGTCAATCGACACGCCATCGGTCGCTGGCACGGCGTAGCGCACGGCACCGCCCGGTGCACGAGGGGCCAGCGCGGCGATCGTGTTGACCGGGCCGAGGGTGGAGAGCGCTGCAATCGACGCCGCGCCCGTGAGGGCCGTGCGCAGGAACTCTCGGCGTCCCGAACAGCCGGAACAGGGCGAGTCAGAGTCGGTCATACGACGCAAATCCGTTGCGAAAAGGACAGGGAAGTAGCATCAGATATCGGAGAGCACGACACCCAGCAATACCATGGTGAACCACGCGATCAGGCTCACCGCGGCCGATCGCTTCAGTACCGCCCACGGCAGATGCGGACTCGGCCACTGCGTCGTCTTGTCGATCACCACACCGGCATCAGTGGCCGCCGTGAGGACGCGCGATTCCGTGCGTCGCATGTAGGCGCCGTTGGCAATCAGCACCGCGAACGTGGCCATCTTTGCCCAGAACACTTTGGAGACGGCGAAGGTTCCGATGTCGGACGCGGCCAAGGCGACGCCGCTCATTACCATCATCGCGAGTGAACCGATCACGATGGCGTGCGTGGCGCGCAGATCTTCCGCCGCCGCCTGGTACGCCTCGCGCGTGCCCGGAGTGGCCCGCAGCACGCGACGGTCCGCCGCGATCGCGATGCCGCCGCCGGCAAAGAGCGCCAGCACGTGCACGGCCAGAATCGTGGTGGGGATCCACGCGCTATCCGCATAGAGCTCCGACCAAGGAAGGAGTAGCGTGGTCAGCGTTTCGAGCATCGGGTTGCGTTGGCGGAAGAAGGGTCAGTTGCCGATCAACATGATCAGCCAGCTCACCGTCGAGACACCCATCGAACCGAGCGCCACATTGCGGTGGTTGCGACGCGCGTTCAGGTTCTCCTCGGCGTCGTCGGCGAGCTTCGTCCCGGCGTAGGCGAACCCACCGCTGGCGGCGGTGAAGAGCACGCTATGCAGGATGCGGCGGGTGCGCCCATTGGGATCCTTGCGCCCTTCCCAGAGATTCCACCCCCCGGTTACTGTGTTCGCGCCGAACAGGATGGCGCTGCCCGTGGCGGCCGGCCCGTGCATGGTGCGCGCCCACGACGGGGCGTCGGTCCCGTTCTCGAGTAGTTGGTCGCCCGAGAAGTAGGACGCCGCGAACAACGGGAGCATTCCCCAGCTGAGAATCTTGTGGACGCGCAAGCGCGTGGCGTATCCATCGCTGTACACGAACGCCTTGCGGCGCACGCGTGGCACGGTGTCCGCCGGGAGCCTCGTGAGTCCCACCGGCTGCATCACGGTGGCCGCACGCGGATGGGGTAAGGAGTCTGGGCGAACCGTGAGGGCCGTCTGCTCAGGAGACACGGCGGCCTGCCACGCCATGAGAAAGCCAACCGCAACGTCGGTGATCGGGATCATGCTGGCGCTCCACTGGATGACGGAAAGGAATCGCACCACGAATCTATCCCGGCGTGATGAACGGTCGATGAACAGTCGGTAAATGGTACACACCCGGGCGGGCACGTTCCCCATTCCCGGGCGAGTCGCACGGCAAGGAGACGGCCTCGAATTACATTCCGTAGACGCATGGGCCGCCCTAAAGTATTCCCGAGCTTTTCGTTAGTGATTTCTCTGCTCGCTGTCGCCGCGGCTTTCTGGCCGCTGCAGGCGAGTGCGCAGCGTATGGCCCGATGCGACAAGGCGCAGCGGGTGCACTCCGTGAAGTTCAGCGGGAGCCCGCGCTTTGACGCGATCACGCTCGCCGCCAGCATCGTCACGCACGAGCCGGGAGTGAAGACGCGCTGGTTTCGCATCGGCGCCACGCCCTGCCTCGATTCGCTCGAACTCCGCCGCGATGCGCTGCGGCTGGCCGTGATGCATCGGCAGGTCGGGTGGTTCCAAGCCACCGTGACGCCGACCATCGAACGTCGGCCCGATGGCGTGCGGCTGCGCTTCGCGATCACCGCGGGCCCCGAAGCGGTCCTCGATACCATTCAGATCCACGGGCTTCCTGAGCCTGCGGCCGGCACGCGCGGCTTCGACGCGCCGCTGCGCGCCCTCGAGCACAAGCGCTTCGACCGCACGCGCGTCGACAGCACGATCGATTGGGTCGTCGCGCGGCTGCGGGATGCCGGGTACGCGCGTGCCCCGCGCCCGCAGAGCCAAGTCGTGATCGATTCCGCCGCCGCACGCGTCACGCTCACGCTGCGCTTTGCCCCGGGCCGCGCACTGTCGATCGGGTCCGTGCATATCGAGGTGCAGCCACTGCAGGACGGGAGCCCGCGGGTCGACTCGGCTGCTTTGGCGCGCCTGGTCGCGATCCGCTCGGGGGATCGATTCCGGGCCAGCGCAATCCTTGATGCGCAGCGCGACCTGTATCGCTCCGAAGCCTTTCGTCTGGTGCTGATCGACACCCTCACGCCGCTCACTGGCGTCCGCGACAGCGTACTGGACCTGCGCGTCGCGGTCGCGGAAGCGCGAACCCGCGCGGCGCGCGTCGGGCTGGGGTGGGCCACGCTGGACTGTATCCGGATGCAGGGGCGCGTCACCGACCGTGGCTTCCTCGGTGTCGGTCGTCGGTTGGAACTCTCCGCGCGCGCCTCCAAGATCGGTGTCGGCGCGCCGACCGATTTCGCGCCCGCGCTCTGTTCTGGGGCACTGCGGGTCGACCCCTTTAGTGAAAAGCTGAACTACTACGTTGGCTCCACCCTGTCGAATACGCGTCTGTTCGGGTGGCCCATCCAGCCGGTGTTCACGGTGTACAGTGAGCGGCGCGGTGAGCCGTTCGCGTACCTGCGGGAAACGAGCGTCGGTGCGCTCATCGAACTCTCGCGGCAGTTCTCCACGCGCACGGCCGGCACCGCCGGCTTTCAGTACGAGAACGGCAAAACGATCACGGATCCCGCGGTGTCCTGCGCGCGCTTCGGCCAATGCCGCCCGGAGGACTTCGCACTCTCCCTGTTCGGTCGCAGCGTGGGCCTCGTGAGCACCAGCGCATCGCACGATCACACCAACGACGCCGTCAATCCGTCGCGCGGATGGCGCGTGCGCGGCGATGTGCGGGCCGGCGACACGTTCTCGCCGCTCGTCAAGTCGCTCGTGTTCTATCGCGGCACCGGAGAAGCCTCCACGTACATTCGTTTCGCGGGTGGCGTGATCGGCACGCGGGTGCAGCTGTCGCGGGCATTCGCCCCTGGTGCAGAATTGGTCGACGGATCGCCGTTGATCCCGCAGCAGGAGCGCATCTTCGCCGGCGGACAGAACTCGGTGCGCGGGTACCAGCAGAATCTGCTGGGTCCGCTGGTGTACGTGGTCTCGGGCGCCAGCGTGCGCGACACCGTGGGTGCGAATGGGCAACGCGTGGTCGTCGTGAAAGACGGCGCCGGCTACGATCGCGCCGTGCCCCGCGGCGGCACCGCGATGGTCGTTGCCAATCTCGAGTGGCGCCGCGGCTTCCGCTTCATCGCCGAAGAGCTGCAGTTCGCGGCCTTCGTCGATGCCGGGAATGTCTGGGAAACGCACGCCGAAGGCTTCCGGTGGGGGACCCTTCGGGCGACGCCCGGGCTCGGTCTGCGCATCGTGACCCCGCTGGGCCCGTTCCGCGTGGATGTCGGCTATCAGCCGTACGAGCCTCGGGCTGGTCGCGCCCTGTTCTTCACGTCGGGCGATAACACGGGCACGACCGGCGAGATCCTCTGCGCGAGTCCGCGCGATCTCAGCGATCCACGCGCGAGCGACATTTTCGCGTGTCCCAGCACGTACCGCCCGCCCACCAGCCGCGGCGTGCTCTCTCGGCTCACGTTCCACTTCGGCCTCGGGCAGGCGTTCTGATGACGTCGCCGCACACGAACGCCGTTCCCGACCCCGCGCCCGGTCGGTCGTCGCGGCAGCGGGCCTTCTGGTGGGCGGCCGGGATCATGCTCGGGGTGATCGGTGGCGTGGGCCTGTCGTACGCTCTCGCCGTGAACACCGAGAGTGGCCGCCGATGGCTGCTCCGCACGGTGATCTCCAGCGCGAACGGACTGTTCGGCGGGCGCGGGACCCTGCGGGTCGGGGTGCTGCGATCGGTCAGTCCCACGCACATCGTGGTCGAAAACGTGTCGCTGGTCGATACCGCCGGCGTGCCCGTCGTCACCGCGCAGCATCTGGAAGGATCGATCGTCATTCGCGACCTGCTCGACAAGACGATCCACCTGCGGCGGCTCGCTGTGCGGGGCCTCCGGCTCGATCTCGAGCGAGACGAAACGGGCCCGTGGAACATCGCCTACATCATGTCCGGAGACACGGTCAAGACGACCCCGAGCGCCACGCCCGGCTTCGGCGACGACATCCGCGTGGACTCGCTGATTGTCGACGGCGGGCGCATCGCCACGATCGCGCCGTGGGCGCCGCATCCTGTCTTCGTGGGCGCGGCGCGCGACAGCGTCATCGCGGTGCGGGACAGCCTGCACGATCTCGTCCGCACACCGGCCGGCACATTCTTCGAGCGTCGGCTGGTCATGTTGGACCGGGTCCGTGCGCACAACGGGGTCATCGTCGATGTCGAGAAGCGCCCGGCCTCGATGCAGATCGATACGCTCAGCGGTGTCGTCTCCGATCCCCCGATGCGCATCGTACAAGCGTCCGGTCGCATTCGTTGGACGGGCGACTCGCTGCAGCTCAGCCTCGGTGATGTGCGTTTGCCGGCATCGAGCGGCACGGCCGTTGGTACGATCGACTGGCATCATCCGGGGCCGCTGCGCTACGACGTTGTCGTCAAGACCAACGCCGGCTTCACCGACCTCCAGTGGATCTGGGATGTGCTGCCCGCCGATGGACGGGGATCGGCGACGGTCCGCATGCGCACGCTGGAGAATCCAGACGACGTCGAGTTCGCCCTCTCCGCCCTCGATGTCGAAAGCGGTGCCTCACGCATCACCGGCGGTATCGATGTGGTGC
>CAITQY010000610.1 GCA_903894655.1 uncultured Gemmatimonadota bacterium | reverse complement strand
GCGCGCGTGCCCTGCTTGACCGAGGATATATCACGGGCGTAGTCTGCGACACGAGCATTGCCACTTCAATGGGCAGTACTGATGAAAAGCTGGGCGCCGCGTGGTCGCGGGCGCGGCCGAACGCCTTCCCGATGGAGTAGTCATGCAGCGTATTCAAGTGCAGGGTGTCCACCACATCACCCTCGTCGGTTCCACGCGACAGTCCGCCATCGACTTCTGGCAGGGCGTACTCGGCATGCCGTTCATCTTCGAGCAGCCCAATCTGGGGCTCGAGTCGGAGAACCACCTGTATTTCGATCCGGGCGACGGGCGACTGCTGACCGTCTTTACCAACGATTCGCACCCCGATGCGGGCCGTGCGGCGCCGCGCGAGGCAGGTTGTGTGGAGCACATCGCCTTCAATGTGTCACGGGCCACGTTTCAGCAGGCGCCGGCACGACTCGAACAGCGTGGTATCTCGTTCACGCAGCGCGATCGCGGCTTCATGGACTCCATCTATCTTCGCGATCCCAATGGTCTGAAGGTTGAGCTCGCCTGCTATAAGTTTGAGGCGCCCAGCGGATTCCGGGATGCCGATGTGCTGATTGCCGCCTACCGCCTGCGGATTGCCAGAGGCGATCATCACATCGACGCGAGTCATGTGGCCGACGCGATCGAGCAGTTGATCGCAACGCGGGATCGGCTGGAGTAACGAGCCGTCACTGGCAGCGGCGTCGGCGAAACGAGTCACCCCACCACGCCGTACGGTCCGTACAGTCCGTACAGTCCCGATGAATAGCGCGCTCGGCGATAGACTCTCGCTGTCGCCGAGCCACATGCCCTCACCTCCCGTCCCCCGCGAATCCGAATGCACGCTCTTCCAATACGCGCTGTGCTGGCCGTTGCTGCCGCCACCGCCTTTGCCGCCTGCGCACCGCGAAAGCCGGTCACGGCGCCATCGCCCGCCAGTGACCCCCGCAACAGACTCAAGGCCGGTCTCTTCGACGCAGCCGAGTACACCTCGAACCTGAAGGTCGTGGCCAAGGCCGTGTCGCCCAAGGGGTTCCTCGGCGAGACCAACTCTGACCTGGCGTTTACTGGTAACTACGTCATTCAGGGCAATTACAATGGCCCAGTGGTGTGGGATATCAGCAATCCGTCGGCGCCGAAGCTTGTGGTGGCCTACGAATGCCCCGCGTCGCAGAACGATGTGAGCGTATACAAGAATCTCATGTTTATGTCGGCTGAAGCGATGAATGGCCTGGTGGACTGCAAGCCGGGCGGCGTGAAGGATGTGGTGAGCAAGGATCGCGTGCGCGGCGTGCGCATCTTCGACATCACCAACATCCGTGAGCCGAAGCTGGTGGCCAACGTGCAGACGTGCCGGGGTTCGCACACGCACACGGTGCTGGAAGATCCGAAGGACAAAGACAACGTGTACATCTACGTGTCGGGATCGTCGGGCATCCGTCCGGCTGGCGAGTTGGCCGAGTGTGTGGCCGCGCCCAGTGGTGACGCGAATTCGTCGCGGTTGCGCATTGAAATCATCAAGGTGCCGCTCGCGAATCCGGCCGCGGCAGCGGTGGTGGGGCGCGCCAACATTTTTGCCGGTCTTGGGGCGGCGGTGAGTCACGGGGCGTCGCCGGCCGACAAGGCGGAGATGGACGCGGCCAAGGCTAAGGGCGCGTTTACGATCATGATCCCGGCGATGAACGAAGAAATGGTGCTGCCGAATCAGTTCGTGAAGCCGGTGCTCGACAGCATCGTCAAGGCGCGTGGGGCGACCACCGCCACGGCGGCTGATACGGCTGCGGCGCGGCCGGTGGTGACTGCGCTCGTGACGCGCATGCTGGCGGCGCAAGGCATGGACAAGCCGCCGGCCGTCGCGACGACGGTAAGCGAAGGGTCGCAGTGCCATGACATCACCGTGTACCCGGCGCTCGGTCTGGCCGGTGGCGCCTGTGAAGGCCACGGCATTCTGCTGGACATCAGCAACCCGGTGGCACCGGTGCGCCTCGATGCGGCGGCCGACTCGAACTTCGCGTACTGGCATTCGGCCACGTTCAACAACGATGGTACGAAGCTGCTGTTCTCGGACGAGTGGGGCGGTGGTGGATCGCCGAAGTGCCGTCCGCTGGACAAGCCGGAGTGGGGCGCCAACGCGATCTTCTCGATCGTGAACAAGAAGCTCGTGTTCCAGAGCTACTACAAGATTCCCACGTACCAGACCACGAACGAAAACTGCGTGGCGCACAACGGCTCGCTGATTCCGATCCCGGGGCGCGACGTGATGGTGCAGTCGTGGTATCAGGGCGGCATCTCGGTGTTCGACTGGACCGATGGGGCACACCCGAAGGAAATCGCCAGCTTTGACCGTGGTCCGGTGGACAGTACGCGCATGGAGATGGGCGGTTCGTGGTCGGTGTATTGGTATAACGGCAACATCGTGAGCTCGGAGATTGCGCGCGGGATGGACGTGGCGCAGTTGGTGCCGAGCGAGTTTATCTCGCAGAACGAGATCGATGCCGCCAACACGGTGAAGTGGGACTATCTGAACGCGCAGGGACAGCCGAAGATTTCGTGGCCGCCCAGCTTTGCGCTGGCGAAGGCGTACACGGATCAGCTGGAGCGTAAGGGATGCGTCGCGCCGGCCAAGATCGGTGACATTCGCGCAAAGATCGCGGGTGCCGAGAAGGCGACCGGCGGAGCGCGTAACGCGGCGCTCGCCGCGCTGGTAACGGATGTCGAGGGAAGCCGGAGCTGCGATCCGGCCAAAGTCGACCTCCTGAAGAAGGCGCTGCAGGATCTGCAAGCGCTGGCGATGTAACGGCGCACTGTGCGGGAACACGATGGCCGTCACCTGCTCGACAAGTGGCGGCCATTGTCGCATCATTGACCGATGATCTCATCCCGTTTCGCCTCGCGCGTCGTTGCCGCGAACGTCATTGCGGTCGCGTGCTCACTCGCGGCCTGCTCGCCGAAGGCTGATACCGTCGCCGACAGCACGGTCGTTGCGGCGACGACCGACACGTTCCCCTCGGAAGAGGGCATGATCGATGTGCCCGGCGGCAAGGTGTGGTACCGCAAGATCGGGAACGGTCCCGGTGTACCGTTGCTGGCGATGCATGGCGGCCCCGGTGGCACCTCGTGCCGCTTCGAAGTGCTGGCCCCGCTCGCCAACGAGCGACCCGTGATCTTCTACGATCAGCTTGGCTCAGGGCGTTCGGAGCATCCCACTGATACGTCGCTGTGGAACTTCCCGCGTTTCGTGCAGGAAGTGGACGCCGTACGCCGCGCACTCAAGCTCGACACCGTGCACCTGCTTGGACATTCGTGGGGCGGGGCCCTGGCGGCGGAGTACATGATTGCCACGAAACCCACGGGTGTGACGTCGGTGATCTTCAGTAGCCCGCTCATCTCGACGCCGCGCTGGATCGCGGATGCCGACAGTTTGCGTGAGCAGCTGCCGGAGTCGATTCAGAACGTGCTCGACGAGAACGAGAAAGCCGGCACGCTGAGCTCGGCGGCGTACGCCGCGGCCACCGATTCCTTTTACGCGCGCCATGTGCAGCGGCTGCCGGCGGCGCCGATCGCGCGCTGTGTCGGCGTGACGTCGAACGACACGATCTATCGGCAGATGTGGGGGCCGACGGAGTTCCTGTCGAACGGCTCGCTGAAATCGTGGACACGCGCGTCCGACATGGACGAGATCACGGCGCCGTCGCTGTTCATCGCCGGCGAATTCGACGAAGCGCGTCCGACCACGCTTGAGGAGTTCAGGAAAACGATGCGTGACGCACGGCTGGTGGTGATTCCGGGCGGCGCGCATGCGGCGATGCGTGAGAAGCCGGTGGAATACATCGCCGCCGTGCGCGCATTCCTGGCGGACGTGGAAAAGCGAGCCCCGTAGCGATGCGCGCATGACGCATGATCACGCGCTGATTCTGCGGGAGATTCTTCGCGGCTACGCGTTGCCCTTGCACGGCGATCACGGCGTCGTGCATTGGGCGCGTGTGCTGGAGAACGGCGTGCGGGTGGCGGCCGCGAATGGCGGAGACGCCGACGTGGTGCGGCTGTTCGCGTTGTTCCACGACGCCCGTCGGGTGAACGAAGATGTCGACCCCGGGCACGGCGTGCGCGGCGGCGATCTGGCGCGCGCGTTGCGCGGCACGCTGGTACATCTCGACGACGCCCGCTTCGACGTGCTGTACGAGGCGTGCGCGCTGCACACCGACGGGCATACCACGGGCGATCCTACGTTACTGGCGTGCTGGGATGCCGACCGGCTCGATCTCGGTCGTGTCGGCATCGTGCCGAACCCGGAGCTGCTGTGCACGGACATGGCGCGCGAACTGCTCCCATGGGCGCACAACCGGGCGGTCGCCGCTCACGTGCCCACCGAGGTGCTGGCGTCGTGGGGGATGACGCCAGCGGACTCTGTGCGCCGCCGCTGGGCGTAGCGCGGCGCGGCGGTGCGCGCACAACGGGCTGAATGCTTTTGAGCGCACCGCCTCACATCGTGCGATCAGGCCGGTGTTGGGGCGTCCATTCCCGACCAGAGGTTGGACGTCCCCAGCTCTTCACGGCCACAGCTCTTCAGGTAGCAGAACAGCTGCGTGCGATACGCCGCGCTGCCGGACAACACCATGCTCACGATCTTCGCACCGCGGCTGCCTTCGTTACCGAACAGGCTGATCGTGGTGCGCAGGTCGTCGTCGGACACCTCCGCGAGCAGCGCGGCATAGGTGGCCGAGTGCGTGGCGATCTCCGTCATGAGGGCGTCAAGATCGTGCGCCTTGGCCGCCTCGTTGGCCGCGCCATACGCCGCCGTGTCGAAGGTGCCGGCGACGCAGGCTTTGGTGAGCTGCGGCCCCATGAGGGAGAGGTAGCGCAGCAACTCCATCGTGGAGCGCTGGCGGGCGGTGGGACGGTAGTCGAGCTGCGCACGATCGACCTTACCGGCAAGGTGCAGGAGGATGTTCGATTCATGCTGCAATGCGCCAATGAGTTCGGCCTTGGTCAGGACCATCGGTTGCTCCGGAGGTGACGTGATGCCCGCGACGGGTCTTGGTGGGTGTGCTGCGGGTGGCGCTAAGGGCGGAAGGCTGCACTGTCCGGGCCCGGTTGTCCAGCGCGGTCGGTTGGCGGATACGGGCCGACGTCCGCGACTGTAGCTTCCGCATATCGATCAATTCTCGCTGACCTTCCGGGTATCCCCGTGATCCGATCGCTTCGCCTCGTTCTTCCCGCCATCGCGGCGGTTGCTGCGCTCTCCGTGCTCGTGGCCCCGTGCAATGTGGCCGCCCAGGCCACCTTCCCGAGCGGTGCGGTGCAGGGGCCGCGCTGGCGGCACATCGGTCCGTTCCGCGCCGGCCGCACGAAGAGTGCGGTGGGCGTGCCGTCACAGCCGAACGTGTTCTACATGGCGGCCACCAACGGCGGCGTGTGGAAGACCAACGACGCCGGCCGCACGTGGAATCCGATCTTCGATGCGCAGCACACCGGATCGGTGGGCGCGGTGGAAGTGGCGCCGTCCAATCCGAACATCCTGTACGTGGGCAGCGGAGAAGGGCTGCAGCGCCCCGATCTGAGCACCGGCAATGGTATGTATCGGTCGAACGACGCCGGTCGCTCCTGGACGCATCTGGGGCTCCGTGACGGGCAGCAGATTCCGCGCATCGCGATCGATCCCACCAACCCCGAGCGGCTGT
Organism: uncultured Gemmatimonadota bacterium; assembly: GCA_903894655.1. Taxonomy (GTDB): domain Bacteria; phylum Gemmatimonadota; class Gemmatimonadetes; order Gemmatimonadales; family Gemmatimonadaceae; genus Gemmatimonas. Next base: position 626 of record CAITQY010000610.1, on the reverse strand, counting down.
TCGTGGCGGTGCTGGGACATCCGTACGGACCGAACGCCGAACGCGGCATTTTTCGCTCGCTGAACGGCGGGCAGTCGTTCGAGCGCGTGCTGTTCAAGGACGAGAATACGGGTGGGGCGGACGTGGTGCTCTCGCCGAACGACCCCAACACCGTGTACGCGGTGCTCTGGGAGGCGCGGCAGGGGCCATGGGAGAACGCGGCATGGAGCGGCGCCAACTCCGGCCTGTTCAAGAGCACCGATGGCGGCGCGACCTGGACCCAGCTGGCAGGCGGACTGCCAACCACCGCCGATGGACTCGGCCGCCTTGGGATCGGCATCAGCCCCAGCAACCCGCGGCGCCTCTACGTCACCGCCACGGCCGGTGCCAAGAGCGGCCTGTATCGCAGCGACGACGCCGGTGCGACCTGGACGCGCACCACGACGGACAATCGCATCTTCGGACGTGGCGACGACTTCGCGGCGGTGACCGTAGACCCGCGTGATCCGAACACGCTGTACTCGATGAACGTGGTGGCGTGGAAGAGCACCGATGCCGGTGTAACGTGGACGGCGTTCCGCGGCGCGCCGGGCGGCGATGACTATCAACGCTTGTGGATCAATCCGCTGGTGCCGACCACCATGCTG
>CAITQY010000609.1 GCA_903894655.1 uncultured Gemmatimonadota bacterium | reverse complement strand
CCCCGCTATCCAGCGGCATGTCACCCGACACGAAAAACGGATGGTACGGCGCCATCTCAATGCCGCGCAGGCTTCGGAGTTGCTTGCCGGAGCCAACCGACACGCGCAACGGCTCCGCACTGGCGAACGCCGAATCCTGCGCGTAGTACGACACCTTGAGCGTAGACTCCGGCGTCGTCGGCGTCGCGCAGCCGAGGCACGAGATGGCGAAGAACACGACGGCCAACGCACGGATCATTCGAGTGCCACGTGGGTGTGATGAACGATGCGCATCGCGCGGAGGAGGAACGCTCGCGCTCGGAAGGTAGCGCACGCGCCGTAGAGGGCGACGAGCCCATTGGACTGCTTTATGCCAAAAAGTACTTGTTATTGTGGTTCCTCTGGCCGATACTCCCCACCATGCATGGGCAACCACAGGAACCGGGCCACGTGCCCGACCCCAACACGCTGAGCGCCGGACGCCTCTGGGGCACCGCAGCGGCCGTCGCCGCCCTCGGGGCTTGGGTGATGTTCGACGCACGCCCCGGTCTCAATTGGCTCCTGTGGACCGGTGCGGCCGCGACGGGTCTGAACACTCTGCATCGCGATCGACACGCCCAGCGGAGCGGACGACGTCTCGTACCGAGCCTCGGCGTCGTGGCCACCCTGATCGCCGGTGCCGCCGCCGTCACCGCCAGCTCGCTGCTGCACGTCGCGATCTTCGCCTCGGTCGTCATCCTGCTCGCCATGCAGATGCTGCTGGCGGCCGATCCCTCGCTCCGCCGCATCACCGCGCGGTTCGCCGCAACCGCACCACCCGTTGCACTTCGTCGCGCCGTCCCGCACGCACTGCGCCGCGCCGCTCAGGCCACCGGGCACATTCGGTCCACGCGGGCGCGCGCATGGGTGCGTGGGCTCGCGCTCACGCTGCCGGTGCTGTTCGTCTTCGCGCTGCTGCTGGCGGAGGCGGATCCCACCTTCGCGCGATGGCGCGACGCCCTCGACGCGTTCTTCTCGACGTGGGAATTCCTGCCGCGCGTCATCTTCTTTACCGCCCTCCTGGGGCTGCTCGTCGGTGCCTACGGCTACGCTCTCACCGACGCCGCACCGCCGCGGGCCACAACGGAGCGCGAGCCTATGCGTTGGCTTGGCTCGACCGAACGCGTCATGCTGCTCGGCGCGGTCACGGCCCTGCTCTGGCTCTTTCTGGCGCTGCAACTCGGCTACCTCTTCGGCTCGCTGCCAAGTGCCGCGGCATCGGACATGACGTTCGCCGAGTACGCGCGGCGTGGCTTTGGAGAGCTCACCGTCATCGCTACGGCCAGCGCACTGCTCATTCTGCTCTCCGAGCACTTCGGACAGCGTGATCGACATGCGCGTCTGGCACAGCTCGCGGCGTACGCGCTCATCGTCGCGGTCCTGCTGCTGCTGGCGTCGGCTGTTCATCGCGTACTGCTGTACGAAGCCGCCTACGGATTCACCACGGCGCGGCTGTATGCACAAGCGTACATGACGGTGGTGGCCACCGCCCTCGTGCTGCTCGCGGTCGAGGTGACCCACACGCTCGACACCGGACGTTTGTTCCGACGCACGGCCGCCGTGGGCGCCGTGCTGTTCGTGGCACTGCTGTACTGGAACCACGAAGCGTGGATCGCGAAGCGCAACATCGACCGCTTCGCCAGCACGGGGAAGCTCGACATCGCATACCTCACCCGCGAACTCTCACCCGACGCGCTGCCGACCATCGTCAACGAGCTGGCGTCGCTGCCCGAGCCCACACAGGCTGAGCTGCGTGCGGCGCTGCAGAAGCGCTACACCACCGGCACTACGCT
>CAITQY010000608.1 GCA_903894655.1 uncultured Gemmatimonadota bacterium | reverse complement strand
GGCGCGAGTGATCGTGGTGGTGGCCCGGCGCAAAGCCTCGCCGCGGCCGCCGCAGGGCGCGGTGGATTCGGCGGCGGTGGCGCGGGCGGCGCCGGCGGGTGGGGCGTGATCGAAGTGTTCGAGACGTACAACACGATCGCGCCGGCCGTCGGTCTTAGCTGCGAGGATTATTCGCTGGTGTATCGGTTGGCCGAGAACAACCAGAAGCCGATGGTGACGCTCGATCTTGACGCGGCACTGCTCGGCGAGCAGCCGGCGTTCAACACGATCGCGATGATCAAGGGCAGCGAGAAGCCCGATGAATACGTGATGCTGTCGGCGCACTTCGATTCGTGGGACGGCTCCAGCGGTGCCACCGACAACGGCACGGGCACGCTGATGGCGATGGAAGCGATGCGCATCTTGAAGAAGGCGTATCCGAATCCGAAGCGCACGATCATGGTGGGTCACTGGGCCAGCGAAGAGCAGGGTCTCAACGGCTCCACCGCGTTCACGGAAGATCATCCGGAAGTGATGAAGGGGCTGCAGGGGCTCTTCAATCAGGACAACGGCACGGGACGCGTGCAGTCGCTGTCGAGCTCGGGGCTCACCGACATCGGCCGTCACTTGAAGCAGTGGTACACGCAGTTGCCGGGCTTCTTCACCGACAGCCTGAGCGCGAACGTGGTGTCGTGGAGCTTCAACGACGTCCCCACGGGCAACCCCGGCGGCACCGACGGCGCCGTGTTCGCCTGCTTCGGCACCCCGAGCTTCGGCATGGGTGCGGTAGGCTGGAACTACGGCACGTACACGTGGCACACCAACCGCGACACGTACGACAAAATCGTGTTCGACGATGTGAAGCACAACGCGACGCTGGCCGCGCTGATGGTGTACCTGGCGAGTGAAGATCCGGAGTTCATCAAGCGCGATAGGTCACCGGGTGCGTGGCCGGCGAATTGGCCGGCGAATTGTGGGAAGGTGCCACGGAAAACCCGCCCTCGGTATTGAGCCTTTGGATCGCTGGGTGAGTTTGGAGTTTTGAGTGGAAGTTGGGAGTTGGGAGTGGAACGGCCCGCTTGATCTGTTGATCTGAGCGGGCCGTTTTTTCGTTCTACCGGTCTTTCGCCATTGAATCGGGCAACACGACAAATGGATTGGCTGGGCGCTTCGACCGGGGATCGCCGCGTGCGTTGGTTGCGCACCGCCGGCGCTCTTTTGATACCGCACTCAGCTCTGGCGTGGCCTACCGTCCGGAATGCCCATCTCTTCCGCACCGGTAGTAACGCATTGCGTGATTAACGCCTGGCGTTATTATTCTTCATGATCCGGTCGTTCCGCGACGCGGATACGGCCGCGCTGGCGGCTGGGCAGCGAGTGCGTCGGTGGATGTTCATCGAGCGTGCTGCGCTTCGAAAACTTCGGCAGCTCGACATCGCCATGCGTCTATCCGACCTGCGCGTGCCACCGGGGAATCGGTTGGAGGCGTTGAAAGGGGATCGGGTCGGACAGTTCAGCATCAGGATCAACGTCCAGTATCGGCTTTGCTTCCGATGGACCTCTGCGGGGCCAGAGGATGTCGAGATCGTGGACTATCACTAAGAGGGTCTTGCCATGTCGCGTAAACTCAAACCGGTTACGCCGGGTGAGTTGCTGTTGGAGGAGTTCCTGCTACCGCTGGGAATCACCAAGTATCGCGTGGCAAAGGAGATCGGCGTGCCCGCACAACGCATCGGTGAGATCGTGGCGGGGCGGCGCGCTATCTCGGCCGATACAGATCTTCGACTCTGCCGCTTCTTCGGACTGTCGAACGGCTACTGGCTGCGGGCGCAGGCGGCACAAGACATGGAGAGTGCCGCGAGGGAAATTGCCGCCGAGCTCAAACGCATCAAGCCGTGGGCGGGGAACGCGGCCTAGCGTAGCGAGCGTTGACGGGGCGGGCCGTGTTGCGTCACGCAGGCCATTGAGGGCTTAACGCGCGGACGCGTGCTCACGGCTTATGCCACGACGTACGGACGGTCGAGGCGTCTCGAGGCGAACAGCAGACAGGCCGCGACGTCGTCGGCTTCCAGGTCGGGAAAGTCTTCGAGGATCTGCTCCTTCGACTCGCCCGCGGCCAGCAGTTCCAGGACGTCGATCACGCGAATGCGCATCCCGCGAATGCAGGGGCGGCCGCCACACTGTTCGGGACGGACCGTGATGCGTTGGAGGAGCTCAGCGGAGGATATCGGCGAGGGGTTGAGACCGACTAGAGACACCCTGCGCGTGACTTCCGCCGCGTAGGCGAATACTGCTCGGAGCGCCTCGGGTGTGATCTGCGGGTAGCTCGCTAGTACCTGCTCCTGAGTCCAGCCGGCGGCGAAAAGACCAAGCAGGAAATCAGCCGCGAGGCGCGTTCCGCGAACCACCGGCTTGCCCGCCAGCACGCTGGTGTCGGTTGTGATGAAGTCCTGCCAGGTCATCGACAAACTCCGTTCGGGTTCATGTCGCCTAGGCGACCGTGCGCTCGGCCTCGCCGCTGAATGCGATCGTCACGTGTTCGCCGACGGCGGCCGCGATTCGCGCAAGCATGCGCAGGGAGTGGCCCTCGTAGTCGGCGTCTTCGAGGCGGGCGATGACGGACTGGGTCGTGCCGACGCGCTCAGCCAAGGTTTTTTGCGTGAGTCCGTGTCGCTCGCGAAGGTCGTAGATGGCCTGTGCGACGCCGACGGCGACCTGTGCGGCGCCAATCTCGTCGGCCCAGCCTGGCGTCTCGCCAAAAAGCTCATCGATCGCGGCCGTGCCGTCGTTGCTCGGTGGTGGCTGCTTGGGCGAAGGCATCTGAGGGGAGCGTGGCGAGGGATGCGGATTCCACCGACAAGCTATCGCATTTTTGCGATGCCTGTCTACGGGAGCTTGCGCTGTCGCGGCACGCTCACTCGAAGCCGTACTCACGGGAAAAGCGCTCACTGCTCGCGAAAAGCATTCACAAACCGTCCGATCCGCGAAATTCGTTCACTTGGCAGCCGGCGTTGCGACCGTCGCAACGTCTACGCAGACCCAGCTCCCGTCGGATCGCCGCGATATCCATCGCCATGCCGGTGCCCGTTCCGGGCCTCGGTCCTCGCGACTCTTTGTTCTTGAGCAGCGCGACGACCCGAGCCCGCCTGGACATTTCTTGAACGTCCGGCCGCTGCCACACCAGCTGGGATGGTCGCCGTTCATGGCGGAAGATCGGCGTGCAAGAAAATGCCGAATTCGTATGCACGTCAGGACGACGTGCATAGAAACGGTCAAAAACTATACAGGTCCCGCCGAGGTTCACGTTGCGTCAGGCGCGCCAAGTACCGCCGAGAGCGGAGGAAGTCCGGGGCGAAGCGGCCGGAGACGCACACTCACTTCGTAGCCGCACGCCTTGGCGACGCGCACGAAGGTGGCGATCTCGATATTCGTGCTGCGCTCGAGTTGCTGGATTCGGGCACGAGTGACGCCGACTTTCTCGCCGATGCTGGCGAGGGTGCGGCCGCCGCGGGCTCGGGCGAGCAACTCGCCCGTCGTCGCGTTAATGACGACGTCCTCGATCTCGTCGGGTGTGTAGCCTCGCGCGTGGATCGGCACCATGGGGCCCGCCGCGACGTCGCCCTCGCCGACTTCGGCCAGCAGTGCCATGAACTCGTCGTCGGGCTCGGAGTCCAGCTGTAGCGCGGCCCGTACCTCGGCCTTTCTGTCTTGAGAGTATCGCTGTCCGCTCACCTCGCCTCCTCGAACACGGGGGTTCTCGGTTCGCATCGCCTCCAGCCGATGCGGCTCGCGCCTAACCCAAAGTCTTATGTCAATGGTATCCTATACGCCAGTTCGCGTAAAGTCTTGACTACACAGAATTCACCTCCGGTGGCGCTTTTTCGGCGAGCGACGAACATCGGGCCGAGTTGCCACGCCTTGGGTGACTTCGTGGTGGATTGCGACACGCTCGACGCGGAGCTGCTCCGGCTTACCGACCGCTTCACCGACGCGTTGTAATGTCGATACAGAAAGAGAATGCCATGTTTCTTTCTGTATGCGGTGGGTATGGCGCGGATTCTTTTCTTTTCGAAGCTATCGAGAAAGAAGGTAGTCTTTTCCTTTCTCGATAGACATTAACCCGTTGTGGGAAAGCGCTTTAGAGTGCAGCGTCGCCTGAGCCATTTTCTGCGTGATGCCCGACGCTACGATGCGCGACTGAACTGCGCTACGTGTTCAACCGTGATGCTCGCGTGTGACTTCCATGCCGGCCGCGGCCCGATCTGGATGACCAGATCCATGTCGAGCGCGTTGAGAAACCGCCCGAGACGCTCTTGACTGAAGCGTGCCAATTTCCCGCGTAGCAAGTCCGAGACGTCCGATGCGGCGACGCCGAGCACCACCGCCGTGTGTTTCTGGCTCCACTCCTTCGCCTTCACGACGCGACCTATGGCCAACGCCATCTCCGCTTTGGCGAGGCGCTCTGCGGCGTCAGGAAGGCCCATGGCCTCGAAGAAATTGTCGTGCATCGGACTGAACGTGATAGCCTCGGGCTCACAGCCGTGCGCTGCCGGCACCGCACTGTTCTTCTCGCGCGTTGCTCCAGTCGTCGCCTTGCGTGTCGTCGGCATCGTCATCGCTCCGTTGGGATAGTCACTTAGTTCTGCTTGCCGCGCTTCTGCACCGGCGCGCTCCGCCGCGTGGCCGCCGCCTTCGCGATTGCTTCATCCTTCGCCGCCGCTGTCGCCGCCAGATACGTGGCCTTGTTCGTTGCGTAATCCTGGGCTGCTGCGTGGAACCGTGCCGTCACCCGGTCACGATCGGGCCGCGGCGTTTCCTTGCCAGACTTGGACTTCTTCTGGAACACATCGAGCAAATACACCACCCCTGCAAACGCGACGACGAACGCGGCCCGATACGTTTCACCATCGTCATCTTCAGCCAGCTTCAGCACGTCTCGCGGAACACCTTCGCCGAACGGTCGCGCGCCCGGTACCTGATCGCCGTATTGCGCATCCATCAGTGCTTTGCCGAAGACGTCCTGAACGTCCGCCGGCAGCGTCCGCACGGCCTTCTCCACACCCGGGACGAACTTGAGCGGCCTCCGGTACCGTGCGCGCTCTTCACCCATACACGCCTCACAGTGTAGCAGTTTTGCTATCTCGACCGCAACTCCAATGCGCCGGCGGCGGTTCCTCGGCGCGCGACGAACATCGGGCCGTGCTGCCGGCCATATGTCATCCGAATAACGCGAGCGCCGTTCTGCCACCGCCGGCTGCCCTCTGCTTCACCGCACCTCTCACGGTACTCATGCTCCGCTCCCCGCTCCTCCTGCACATCCCGCACGCTTCCACCGGCATCCCCGACGACGCACGCGGCGACTTCGTGGTGGATCGCGACACGCTCGACGCGGAGCTGCTTCGGCTCACCGACCGGTTCACTGACACGCTGTACGGTGACGGCTTTCCGGAAGCGCAGACGGTGATGGCGACGGTGTCGCGGCTGGTCGTCGACGTGGAGCGCTTCGCCGACGATGTGCACGAGCCCGGTGCGGCACACGGCATGGGCGCGGTGTACGTGCGCACGAGTTCGGGGGCGCCACTGCGTGCCGTATCAGAAACTCGGCGCGCTCAGCTCATGGACGAGTACTACTGGCCGCATCATCAGCGCCTGGCTGCGATGGCAGCGCGCGCACTCGAGCAGTTCGGGCGTTGCGTCATCATCGACGCGCACTCATTTCCGGTAGCGCCGCTGCCCACGCAGGTGGACTTCAGCGATCCGCCGGAGATCGGGCTCGGCACCGACGCGATGCATACGAGTGCCGAGCTCGCTGAAGTGGTGCACACGTTCTTCGCCGATCGCGGCTTCAGCGTGGGCGTGAACCGCCCGTTCGCCGGCGCGTTGGTGCCGAATGCGTATTACGGTCGAGACCAACGCGTGCAGTCGGTGATGATCGAGGTGCGCCGCGATCTGTATATGGACGAGCGCACGGGCGTACGGCTGTCGTTGTTTGCCGAGGTGCAGCGTGTACTCATCGAGTTTCGTGCGCTGCTCGAGGCATGGTCACTGGCGGGCGAATCCGTCGCGTAGGCCTGTCCTGCTCGCGTGACTACGCGACCGTGCGTTCGACCGCCATCTGCGGAGCCTGCAATTCGAGCCGGAGCAGATCAACCGTCTGACTGGCGTGATCGATATCGATGCCGACGACACGCCCCTCGGCGTCGTAGTCGAGCACGACCCCGGCGGATACCTCGCGGCTTTCTACGCTCGCCCGAAGGAAGGGCCGCGGCTTTAGACTGCGGGATCGCGGGTGAGTTTCGGGTTGTGAGTGGAAGTTTGGGGTGGTGAGTTTGAACGGCCCGCGAGATCGAGTTGATCTGCTCCTTGGACTCGCCCGCGGCCAGCAGTTCCAGGACGTCGATCACG
>CAITQY010000607.1 GCA_903894655.1 uncultured Gemmatimonadota bacterium | reverse complement strand
CATCATGCGTGCAGTTGGCGCGAGCATCTGGATGAGCCGAATCATGATCTCGTGGGGGCTGGTCTCAGCCGCCATGATGGCCGCCCATAGCACGACTGTGTTCTACGTCTTACGCTTTCTCCTCGGGGTAGCCGAAGCCGGTTTTTTCCCGGGGGTCATCTACTTCCTGACGCAGTGGTTCCCGACCCAAGCACGGGCGCGAGTGATAGGCCTGTTCTACTGCGGCGCGCCGCTGGCTTTCATATTCGGTAGTCCTTTGTCGGGATTGCTACTCGAGATGGAGGGCTTCGGCCTGCGCGGCTGGCAGTGGATGTTCCTTATCGAGGGACTGTTGGCCACAGTTGTTGGTATTTGGGCATTTTGGTACCTGGATAACCGGCCCGAGGATGCGGCTTGGCTGACGCCGGTAGAGCGTTCCACCTTGTCGGCCGCCATAGCTCAAGAGAATCAATACAAGACGGCGCATGGTCCACACAGCGTGTTGGCGGCATTGACGAACGGTCGCGTGTTGTTTTTGTCAGCGATCTATTTTCTCATCCAGATGAGCGTTTACGGCGTCGTCTTCTACCTGCCGTCCCAGGTGGCCGGTTTGCTTGGCCAGAAGGTTGGTTTCAAAGTGGGTCTCGTGACGGCGATCCCGTGGGTGTGCGCGCTGTCGGCGGCATTTTTAATTCCTAGGCTGGCCGAACGTCGGCAGCAGCACGCGGTGATGGCTGCGTTGACCTTGGTCGTCTGCGCCGCGGGCATCGCTTTATCGGTGGCTTCGACGACGCCCTTGCTGTCGCTGATCGCCTTGTGTTTTGCCGCCGCCGGCTTCATCGGGGTGCAGCCGTTGTTCTGGACGTTTCCAACCGCCTACCTTGGCGGGGCAGCCGCGGCTGGGGGGATCGCCTTGATCAACTCGCTTGGTTCGGTCGGCGGGTTTTTCGCGCCAAATGCGAGAACCTGGGCCGAACAAACCTTTGCGTCGACGAAGGCCGGGCTGTACTTGCTGGCGGGTACCACCTTGGTTGGCGCTGTCCTCTTCCTGACTTTGCGCGAACGCCGCGCCCCGTCTGTCGCCGTCGCAGCCGGACGCCCTTCCGAATAACCTCCTCTGGGATTCCTCATGAACAACATGCCAACGATCAAACGCGTGAGCGCATTCACCCTTCGCGGCGGTGGCGCCGACTACCACGACCAGGGTGGCAACCACTGGATCGACGACCATATCGCCACGCCGATGAGTAAGTACCCCGAGTACCGGCAGAGCCGCCAGAGCTTTGGCCTCAACGTGCTCGGGACCCTGGTGGTCGAGATCGAGGCCAGCGACGGCACTGTCGGTTTCTCGGTCACCACGGGCGGCGAACTCGGCTGCTGGATCGTGGAGAAGCACCTAGCCCGCTTCATTGAAGGGGCAAAGGTCACCGACATCGAAAAGATCTGGGACCAGATGTTCAGCGCGACGTTGTTCTACGGGCGCAAGGGGATTGTGCTTAACACCATCTCCGGCGTCGACCTGGCGCTGTGGGATCTGTTGGCCAAGGTGCGCCAAGAGCCGGTCCATGTCCTACTGGGTGGTGCGGTGCGCGACGAGCTGTGCTTTTACGCCACGGGAGCGCGCCCCGATCTTGCCAAGCAGATGGGCTTCATCGGCGGAAAGATGCCGCTGCACCATGGCCCGGCGGAAGGCGACGCGGGATTGCAGAAAAATCTCGAAATGCTGGGTGAGATGCGCCAACGCGTCGGCAATGACTTCTGGCTCATGTACGACTGCTGGATGAGCCTGGACGTGGAGTACGCAACGCGGCTCGCCCAGGCGGCTCAGGAACACAATTTACGATGGATTGAGGAGGCCCTGCCGCCCGATGACTACTGGGGCT
>CAITQY010000606.1 GCA_903894655.1 uncultured Gemmatimonadota bacterium | reverse complement strand
CCTCGGGGTGCGTACACCCCAAGACTATGTCCTCTACCCGCTTCGTTCCCATGAGAATTCACGCTTTCGCGCTCGCGCTCGGTCTCGCCGTTGTCGCTGCCGGCCCGACGCGGTCCGCTGCGCAGACGGCCCCGGCTCCGGGGGCTACCATCACGCTCACGGATGCGCTGGCGCTCGCCCGTCGGAACAATCCCGCGCTGCAGTCGTCGACCAATGCGCGACGCACGGCCGCTGCCGCCGTTCGCTCCGCGAAAGGCGCGTTTCTCCCCAGCGTGAATTCGAGCTTCGGCGGCGGCTATCGCGAAGGACGTCAGACCTTCTTTCAGGGTCAGGCCTTCGGTTCGACCAACGACCAGCTCTCGACCGACGCCTCGGTCAACGCCAGCCTGCAGCTGTCGCTCGCGACGCTGAACGACAAGCGCGCCGCACAGGCCAACCAGAACGCCACCGAAGCCGACATCGCGGCCGCCGAACAGCGCGTGCGCAACGAGGTCACGAACCAGTACCTCACGGCCCTGCAGGCGCAGGCTCGCGCGTCTCTCCAGGACACGCTCCAGGCAACCACCCAGACGCAGCTCCAGTTGGCCCGCGCGCGGCTTCAGGTCGGTTCCGGAACGCAGCTCGACGTGCAGCGCGCGGAAGTGGCCGACGGACAGCAACGCGTCGCGTCGCTGAACACCCGCAATCAGGCCGCCATCGAAATCGTCCGACTGTTTCAGGCCATCGGTATCGCGGCGACGCCTGACGCCAAGCTCGACGCCAATCTCGCCGCCCCGCCGGTCATCGATCTCGCGGCCATTCTCGACATGGCGCGCCGCACCAACCCGGCGCTCGGTTCGTTCCGTGCCCGCGAGGAGTCGGCCCGCCGTTCGCAGGCCTCGGCCCGCAGTGCGTACCTCCCGTCCTTGTCGATGCAGGCCGGTCTCTCGGCCTTCACCAACCGCTTCACCAACACCGGACTCCTGATCAGCCAGAGTCAAGCGAGTGCACTCGGCGCCCAGGCGTCGTGCGTCAGGTCGGAAGAAGTGCGGGATCGACTCGGCCTTTCGAACCGGCTCTCCCAGTGCAACTCGCTCGTGTTTTCGCCGGCGCAGGAAGACGCCATCCGCGCCGCGCAAGGCAAGTACCCGCTCGACTTCACACGCAATCCGTATTCGCTGTCGGCGTCGTTCTCGATGCCGATCTTCAACGGCTGGCGCCGTGAGCAGCAGATCGAGCAGGCCAGTGTGCAGCGCCGCAACGCCGAGAACGATGTGCGTGGGCAGGAACTGCGCGTCACGGCCGACGTGACCGCCGCCTTCCTCTCGTTGAACACGGCGCAGCAGACCGTCGTGCTGCAGGAACAGAACGTGCGCACGGCCCGCACCGCCCTCTCGCTAGCGCAAGAGCGCTATCGCGTCGGTGCCATCAGCATTGTGGACCTCGTGCAGGCCCGCGGCGACTACGAGCGCGCCGAGACCGACCGCATCACCGCCGTCTACGATGTACAACGGGCATTCGCGGCGCTTGAAAATGCCGTCGGCCGACCCATCCGCTAACAGAGACCAGTCATGACCAAAGGTGTAAAGTTCGGGATCGGCGGCGTCGTAGTGATTGCCGTTGCCGCCCTTGCAGTCGTCAGCGCGAAGAAGAACAGCACGAAGCCGGTGGAAGTGCGCATCGAGGCCGTGGAAGCCCGTGACCTCGTGGCCTCGGTCACGGCCAGCGGACAGATTCAGCCGCGAACCAAGGTGGATGTCTCGGCCGACGTGACGGGCAAAATCGTGCGCCTCTCCGTGAAGGAAGGCGACGTCGTGAAGAAGGGGCAGTTCCTACTGCAGATCGATCCCGAGCAAGTCACCGCCGCTCTGCAGCGCTCCGAGGCGTTTCTGGCGTCCTCCCGCGCGCAGGCGGCGCAGTCGCGCGCCAGCCTGCTGCAGGCCCAGCGCAACTACGAGCGCTCGCTCAAGATCAAGCAGCAGTCGCCGGAACTCGTGAGCGACGAGCAGCTCGAGCAACTCAAGACGCAGGCCGATGTCAACAAGGAATTGGCGGCGGCCGCCAGCTTCAGCGTGGATCAGGCCGTGGCCTCGGTTCGTGACGCACGCCAAGCGCTCAACCGCACCACGATCATCGCCCCCATGAGCGGTAAGATCACCCGGCTCAACGTCGAAGAAGGCGAAACGGCCATCATGGGGACGCTGAACAAGGATGCGGCGACCCTCATGACGATCAGCGACATGAGTGTGCTCGAAACCAAGGTGAAGGTCGACGAGACCGACGTGGCGCGCATCAGCGTCGGCGACTCCGCCCTGATCCAAATCGACGCCTTCCCCGACACCACGTTCGTGGGTCGCGTGGTCGAAATCTCGAACAGCTCCGTGACGAAATCGGCCGCCGCAAACACCGGCGACCAGGCGATCGATTACGAAGTGCGCGTCGAGCTCGTGAACCCGCCGCAGGACACCCGCCCCGACTTCTCGGCCACCGCCAAGATCGTGACGGCGTCGCGGACCAAGGTGCTCAGCATTCCGATCATCGCCCTGACGGTTCGCGAGAATGAAGACCTCCCGAACGGCGACTCGGCCGTGACGGTGGGACGCCAGCCGACGAAGGAAGTCGGCAAGCGTGACGTGGAAGGCGTATTCGTAGTCGGCACCGACAATAAAGTCACGTTCCGCCCCGTGAAGGTCGGGATCGCCGGTGAGCGTCATTTCGAAGTGCTCGACGGCCTCAAGAGTGGCGAGACCATCGTAGCCGGTACGTACCAGGCGATCCGCGAACTCAAGGACGGCGCCATGATCAAGACGCCGAAGGTCGAAGACAAAAAGGCACCGGTCGCCGGCAAGAAGCCGTGAGCGAGACACTCGACGACATCGGAATCAGCACCACCGGGGAGCGCCACACGGTCACCACCGCCGTCGCCGTCGCGCCCGGCCAGGACTGGGTCATCGTGACGCGACAGCTCAAGCGACAGTACGACATGGGTGGGGAAATCGTCCGCGCCCTGCGCGGCGTCGATCTCGCCATCCGGCGCAACGAGTACGTGGCCATCATGGGACCGTCGGGCTCCGGCAAGTCGACGCTCATGAATCTCATCGGCTGCCTCGACACGCCAAACGAAGGTGAGTATTGGCTGAACGGCATGCTGGTCAGCACGATGTCCGACGATGCGCTCGCCCGCGTGCGCAACAAGGAAATCGGCTTCGTCTTCCAGACGTTCAACCTCCTGCCCCGCGCGTCGGCGCTGCAGAACGTCGAACTCCCGCTCGTGTACGCTGGCATAGGCGCCGACGAACGGAAGAAGCGCGCCGCCGAAGCGTTGGAGCGTGTGCAACTCGGCCAGCGCATGCACCACCGCCCCAACGAACTCTCCGGTGGTCAGCGTCAGCGTGTTGCCATCGCTCGCGCGCTCGTGAATCGTCCGTCCATTCTGCTCGCCGACGAACCCACAGGGAACCTCGACTCGCAGACCTCGGAAGAGATCATGCGCGTGTTCGAAGAGCTCGCCGCACAGGGGCAGACCGTCGTCATGGTCACGCACGAACCGGATATCGCGGTGCACGCCAAGCGCATCATCGTGTTGCGCGACGGCGTCATCTCGAGCGACGAAACACGCGCACAGTATGCGCTCAAGGTCTCGGGCGAGCGCGTACACTAAGCGGTGCGGTACGACCCGGTCGGTATTCACCGGCCGGACCTGCAGTGGCTGTCATTCAATCCAACGTGAAAACACGAGACGCGATCGGTCTGGCACTCAACCAGATTCGAGTTCAGAAGCTCAAGAGCGCCTTCACCCTGCTGGGGGTGACCATTGGCGTGATGTTCCTCATCGCCGTGGTCTCCATCGTAGAAGGGATGGGGCGGTACGTCGAAGAGGATTTTGCCGCGCGCCTGATCGGCAGCAACACCTTCACGTTGCGACGATTCAGCAATGTCGGCCCGGGTGGCAATCGCGGCTTCGATGCGCGTTCCGCCCAACGACGGCCGCTGATCAGAATGCCCGACATCGAGGCCGTGCGCGCGGCGATCCCCGCCACGATGACATCCAGCATCGCAAGTGAGACGTTCAAGTACGCGTCGGCTCCGGGGGCCCGCCCGCGACAGGTGCAGGCCGTCGCCACCGATGCGAACTATTTCGACATCAAGAATTTCCCCGTGACCGTTGGGCGGGCCTTCACGGATCAGGAAGTGCGCGCGGGCGCACGCGTGATCGTGATCGGCACGGAAGTCGCCGAACATTTCTTCCCGGGGCTCAACCCGGAAGGACGGCAGCTCCGTGTCGCGGGCGTGCCATTCACCGTGATCGGTGTCATCGAGAAGCAGGGATCGGTGTTCGGCTTCTCCCTCGACCGCAATGCCATCGCGCCGTATACCTCGCCGATGGGGCGCATCATCCGCCCGCTGCGTGACATCTCGTCGCTGATCGTTCAGGCCCCCACGCAGGCTGATCTTCCCGACGGTATCGAGGCGGCGCGCGGCGCCCTCCGTTCACTTCGCGGACTTCGCGCGGGAGAGCCGGACGATTTCGGCCTCATCACGCAAGACGCGGCGTTCGGCTTCATCAAGCAACTCAAAGGACGTCTCGTGCTGTTCGGCACCGCCCTTCCCGCCATCAGTCTCGTGGTCGGTGCGATGGTGATCATGAACATCATGCTGGTGGCCGTCGCCGAACGCACGCGCGAAATCGGCGTGCGCAAGGCGCTCGGCGCCAAGCGCGCGGACATCATGTCGCAGTTTCTCGTCGAGGCAGCCACCCTCAGCACCCTCGGCGCCGCGATCGGCATTGGTTTGGGGATCGGACTCGCCGAACTCATCGCCGCACTCACGCCGCTTCCCGCCGCCGTCGCACCGTGGTCCATCGCCGCCGCGCTCGTGACTGGAGCGGGCGTCGGGATTGCCGCCGGCTTGTATCCTGCCAGTCGGGCGTCCCGACTGGATCCCATCACCGCGCTGCGCCAGGAGTAATCGCATGAATCGATTCTTACTGGTGTTTGAAGGCGTCGGGATGGCGCTGGAGTCAATCCGCTCGAACAAAGTGCGCGCCGCCCTGACCATCGCCGGTGTGGCGATCGGCGTGTTCGTGGTTGTCGCCATGGGCGCCGTTGTGAATGGGATCCGGGCCTCGTTCCAGCAGGACCTCGAGCAGATCGGCGCGACCACCTTCATCGTGCAGCGTCGGAGCTCGGGCATCAGCGGCTGCGATGGTACCGACGAGAAGTGCCCGGACCGCAGCAACCCGGCCATCTCGTTTGCCGAGTGGGAGATGATCAAGCGCATCCCCGGCGTCGAGAACATCATTGGCGTGCTCGGCGGACAGGGCAACTTCGCGTATCGCAACAGCCGCGTAGACAATGTCGGCTACGACGCGTACAGCGTGGAATGGCCTTCCGTTGATGCCTCGGACATTTTCCCGGGCCGCAACTTCACGCGCACCGAATACGACGCCGGCCAGCCGGTGGTGCTCGTGAACGATACGCTCAAAGCGCAGCTGTTCGGTGATTCGGACGCGATCGGCAAACAGATCATGATCAGCGGCCGGCAGTTCACCGTGATCGGCATCTACGCGCCCAAGGCCGGCTTTTTGAAGTCGCTCGAGGGGAAGGGGCCGGACACCCCGCGCGCGATCATTCCCATCCAAGCGGCGGTACGCAGTCTCGATGTGTCACGGAACAGTCTCAGCCTCTTGGTGCGTCCGTCGAAGTCGGTGACGCAGGGCGAAGTCATGGATGAAGTGTTAGCGGCCATGCGCGCGCGACGTGGACTGCGCCCTGGCGACCGCGCCACGTTCTATCTCGTCGAGCAGGATCGCTTGATGGACACCTTCAACCAACTGTTCGGCGCGATCTTCGCCGTCGGTCTGGCGCTATCGGCCGTCGCGCTCCTGGTCGGCGGCGTTGGCGTGGTGGCCATCATGATGATTTCGGTCACTGAGCGCACGCGCGAGATCGGCGTTCGGAAAGCCCTTGGCGCCACGTCGGGCACGATTCGCTGGCAGTTCCTGGTGGAAGCCTCGACGATGACCAGCATCGGCGCCTTGGTCGGACTCGCACTCGGTGCGCTCCTGGCCTGGGTCATTCGCACGAACACGTCGATTCCGGCCACGCTCCCCGGCAGCATTGTCGCGACCGCATTGATCGCCAGCGCGGTGACGGGCGTGGCCTTCGGCATGCTCCCCGCCATGCGTGCATCGCGGCTTGACCCGGTAGAAGCGCTCCGGCATGAGTAGTGCGGCGCCAGCTTCCCGCATGCGCTTCTCCGACATCATTCGATTGTCGGTCTTGCAGCTTCGGGTCACTCCGCTGCGTACCGCCGTGACGATTCTAGGCATCGTCGTTTCGGTCGGTTTCCTGGTGGCGGTCGTGGCGATCATTCAAGGGATGAACGCGTACGTGAAAGAGAACATCGCCGATGCCATGATCGGCATGAACACCTTTCAGGTACGACGCCTTCCGATCAGCCTCGGACTCTTCTCCGATGACGAATTCGGTCTATTGAAGCGGCGCCCACGTGTTGATGAACGCGATGCAGATGCCGTTGCGCAGGCGCTGCCGGACGCGCAGGCCATTGCCTTACAGTCGGGGTGGCCCACGCCGCAGGCCGATGTCGTGTGGCGCGATCGCTTGCTGGGTGGCGTGCTGGTCTTCGGCGTGACCGAAGGATATCAGACCGTACAAGACTATCGGTTCACCGCAGGACGACCGCTCAACGAACTCGACGTGCGCGAGCGGCGTCCGGTGATTGTCGTCGGCAGCGACGTCGCGCTCAATCTCTTCCAGGGTGCGTCGGCGATCGATCAGGACGTACGCATCATGGGCCAGCGATTCACCATCATCGGCGTGGTGGCTCCGAAAGGTCGGGTGCTTGGACAGTCGTACGACGGATTCGTGCTCATGCCAATTTCTTCGTTCGAGTCGATATACGGACTTCGGCAGAACAGCACCATTTCGGTGAAGATGCGCGAAGCGGACGAGGTTGGCCCTGGCATGGCGCGCGCGCAGGAGGCGATGCGACTGGCGCGCCGACTGCACCCCTCGGAACGGGACAATTTCGACATTGGCACCGGCGAAGCATTCGTTGCTTTCTGGAAGCAGTTGACCAAACTGCTATTCGCCGTTGTGCCCGCGGTGGTGGCCATCGGCATTCTGGTGGGTGGCATCGTGATCATGAACATCATGCTGATG
>CAITQY010000605.1 GCA_903894655.1 uncultured Gemmatimonadota bacterium | reverse complement strand
TTCGGCAAATGCCTCCGCCAGCCGGTCGGCGAGCGCCTGCACCAGGATCGCGCTGTAGTCATCGTGCGCCGCGCGATACGCGGCCGCCAACGCCTCAACGCCGTGCCCGGTAGTCACGGCGAAGGCCCCGACGTAGTCGATCACGCCGCTGTCGCGCGGCGCCACGAAGTCCGACAAGCAATGGTTCGGTCGTCCATCGCCCTTCTTGTCGAGCTGCTGCCGCTGCATATGCAGCGTGGCCGCCGTCGCCGCACCGGATGCGTCGTCGTAGAGTGCGAGGTCGTCGCCCACGGCACTGGCGGGCCAGAACCCGAAGGCGGCACGTGCTTCGATGCGACCATCGCGGATCATCTTCGAGAGCATGTCCCGCGCGTCGGCGTACAGCGTGCGCGCGGTCTCACCAACGACGGGATCCTCAAGGATGGCCGGGTAGTGACCGGCCAACTCCCACGTTTGAAAGAACGGCGTCCAGTCGATGTACGGCACGAGCGCTTCCAGCGGATACTGCAGTAGCGTTTGGGCGCCGGTGAAGGTTGGCACCGGCACCGGCACCGAGAGGTCGATCGTCGCCTTATTGGCACGCGCGACCTCGATCGGCACCAAACGCTCGGCCCCGCCACGCGCCGCTCGTGACACGCGGATGTTTTCGTACTCGGCACGTACGGACGCGGCGAAGCCCGCCTTGCGCTCGTCACTCAACAGCGCGCTCGTCACACCCACCGCGCGCGACGCATCGAGCACGTGCACCACTGGCCCACTGTAGCTGGGCTCGATCTTGAGCGCCGTATGCGCCTTACTGGTGGTGGCCCCACCGATCAGCAGGGGAATGTGCAGTCCGCGGCGCTCCATCTCGCTGGCCACGAACGTCATCTCTTCCAGCGACGGCGTGATGAGGCCCGACAAGCCAATCGCATCGGCGTGCACTTCGATCGCCTTGTCGATGATGCTCGCACAGGGCACCATGACGCCCATGTCGATCACGTCGTAGCCGTTACACTTTAGGACAACACCCACGATGTTCTTGCCGATATCGTGCACGTCGCCTTTCACGGTGGCCATCAGCACGCGGCCGGCCGGCTTGCTGTCCACCGTTTTCAGTGCTTCGATGAATGGAATGAGGTGCGCCACTGCCTTTTTCATCACGCGCGCACTCTTTACCACCTGCGGCAGGAACAGTTTTCCTTCGCCGAACAGATCACCCACGACATTCATGCCGCGCATCAACGCGCCTTCGATTACCTCGATGGGGTGCGAGGCGGCGCGTCGCGCCTCCTCGGCGTCTTCCACTACGAACGCATCGATACCACGCACCAGTGCGTGGGCGAGTCGCTCCTCGATGGGCAGCGCGCGCCAGGCCAGGTCTTCGGTGGCCTTCGCAGCGCGACCCTTGGCCTGATCGGCCACTTCCAGCAGCCGCTCGGTGGCATCGTCTCGACGCGCCAGCACTACGTCTTCTACCCGCTCGCGCAGATCGAGCGGAATGTCTTCGTACGGAATGAGCTGCCCGGCGTTCACGATGCCCATGTCCATGCCGGCCCGAATGGCATGGTACAGGAACACCGCATGCATCGCTTCACGCAGTGGATTATTGCCGCGGAAGGAGAACGACATGTTGCTTACGCCACCGGAAATCTTCGCGAACGGTAACGTGCGCTTGATTTCGCTGGTGGCCTCGAAATAGTCGAGCGC
>CAITQY010000604.1 GCA_903894655.1 uncultured Gemmatimonadota bacterium | reverse complement strand
GAAAAGCTGAAAATCCGGAAATCCGGCACGGCGTTCTATGTCGACATTCACGTGCAAGCCGACCCCGTGCTTTCACTGCATGACGCGCACATTCTCTCTGGTATGGTGAAAACCGCGATCCGGCAGCGGGTGCCGACGGCCATGGGAGTGCTCATTCACATGGAGCCATTCGAACCGACGGAGGCTGCCCAATGAACCAGCCGCACTCGCATCAACTCGATCTGACGGCATGCACGGCGCTGCTCACGTCGCAGCATATCGGCTGCCTCACCACCCCGATCGACGGAACAGACTGATGGCGAATGGCGTCTCCTCTCTGCATCTCGCACCGGTCGATCTGAGCGACAAGATCAAACTGGGGAGCAAAGCGGCGCGCCTCGATGGCCCCGTCGACAAGACGGCGCTCGAGGCGGCCACGGCGGTGCTGCTGGCGCGTCTCTCCGAGCTCCAGGCCGCCTTCCATGCCGACGGACGACACGCCTTGCTGTTGGTGTTGCAGGGGCGCGATGCGTCGGGCAAGGACGGGGTGATCAAGACGGTGTATGGCGCCTTCAATCCTACCGGCGTGCAGGTGGCGGCGTTCGGTCCACCCACGCCGCTCGAACTGCGTCACGACGTGCTCTGGCGCGTGCATCAGGTCGTGCCGCCGCGCGGCATGGTGGGCGTGTTCAACCGGTCCCACTACGAAGACGTGCTTGCGGCGCGGGTGAGAGGGCTGGTGCCCGAGGCAGTTTGGCGTGCCCGCTACGACCACATCAATACCTTCGAACGCATGCTCACCGATAACGGCGTGATCATTCGCAAGTGCATGCTGCACGTCTCGCGAGAGGAACAGCACGATCGCCTCAAGGCCAGACTCGAAGATCCCACGAAGAACTGGAAATTCCGGCTCGACGACCTCAAGGATCGCGATCGGTGGGACGCCTACACCGACGCGTATCGCGAGATGCTGGAACGCTGCAGCACGCCTTGGGCACCATGGTACGTGGTCCCGTCAGACGACAAAGCGGTGCGCAATCATCTCATCGCCCGCATGCTGGTGGAAACCCTCGAGTCCACGAAGTCGACGTTCCCACCGATGGATGAGGCCGTGCGGGCCGCAGCCACAGGATTCGCATGAGCCGTGCGTTGATGGGTCGTGTCGGGGCACTACTGTCGGCGCTGATGCTGGTGGGGGAGGCGCCGCCGGTTGGCGCGCAGCCGTCGCGGACGCTCACCTCGGTGATCCCCGCGAACGCCACGGTGCGCATGATGGCGGAGCGCCGCTTCGACCGGAGTGCCGGGCTGCGCAGCTCCACGGTGTATGCGATGGATCTGGACTCGGCGGGCCAACCCTGGCTCGCTGCCGAGGACGGCGTGTACGCCTACGCCGGCGGGACATGGCGCCGCGAGCTGCTGCCGCCGGAGTTCGCTGATCAGCAGATCCGCTCGCTGCTCTTCGGCACCGATCGCACGCGATGGATGGGCACGCGTCACGGGCTGCTGCGCCACCGCCACGGCGTGCGCCTGCAACTGCTCACCGAGGCCGATGGCCTTCCGGGGGCGGTGGTCTATAGTCTGGCCGAGACGCGGGCGATCGACGGCACGTGGCGCGTAGTCGCCGGCGGCTCGAAGGGTGCGGCCTATTTCGACGGCGCGAAGTTCGTGCGGCTCACGCTCCCCGCGGACATTGCCCCGGTTGGGGTCATGGTGACGGCGGCGACCGGTGCCGACAGTGTGCCAGAGCTGTGGGTGGCGTCCGCCCTGGGCGGTGTCGCGCGCTACCGGCAGGGCGCGTGGACCGCCTTCACCGCACGCGATGGCCTGAGCAGCTCGGATGCGCAGTCCCTGATGGTCGCGCCCGGCGGGCGCGGCGCGCGGCTCTATGTGGCCGGTGCGGGCGGTGTCTTTGTGCTCGACTCCGCCGAGCGTCGCTTCGTACGACTGCCGGGCTCACCCGAACGCGCCACGCGACTCGCGGCGGTGCCGTCGCCGACCGGCGGCTTCGCCGTGTGGGCCGGGACCACCGAAGGGCAGTTGTTCGAATGGAGCGGGAACGGCGCCTGGCGCCCCGTGCTGTCGGGTAGCTCGAACCGCAGAGGTACGGTCACCCTGTTGCGCACGGTCCCGCGCCATGCTGGTGGCACGTCCGTGTACGTCTCGGCGCGCGGCGGTCATCTCTCCCGGCTGTCGGTCGGTGTCGCGGGCGAGTTCGATCTGCAGACCCAAGGATACGACGAGTCGATCACCAACGTGCTGGCGGTACCGGGGGCCAATGGGCGCGACGAGATCTGGATGGCATCGGCGCGCTCCGGACTGATGCATGTCGGCGCTGACGGACGGGTTGAGCGCGTGCTACGCGCCAGCGGCACACCGTACACGCAGGTCAAAGCGATTGCCTCCGTCAGCCTCGAGCCGCCCCTGCCGCCTGGGGGCACGCCCTCCGCTGGCGCCGCCCGCGTGCTCTTCGTCGCCGACGGCACGCTCTTCGCCCGTCGCGACGGAACGATCGTGCCGCTTGGCGCAGGGCTCGGCGATCGCGTGGTGTCCCGCGTGCAGCGACTCGCCATGCCCGACGGCCGTAACGTACTGATTGCTGCCACCCAGCGTGGGCTGATGGAGTGGAGCGGAACAGCGTGGGTCCCGTCGGGCATCGCCATGGCCGGCGCCGTCGAGGGGCTCGCCTCCGGGCTCCTGAATGGCGCTCCCGTGCTCTACGTCGGCGGAACCGACGTGGTGTATCGAGTCACGGCCACCGGCTCGCGGGAGGAGCGCATCCCGGCCGTGGTCGGTCGCTTCGTCGACAACGGCATGGTGAGCACGATCTGTCGCATGCCCGCCGGCGCCTCGGCGCCGCTCTTTGCCCTCGACTCGGAACGCGGCCTCTTTTGGCGCTCGGAGGCGGGTGCCGGCACGTGGGCGCCGATGCCGTCGCGTTTGGTAACGCTGGTAAAGTCGATTGGGGCGTCGTCAATCCAGTGCGGACGCGGTGGTCTGCTGCTGGTCTCGACGCTGTCGGGATTGGTGGCCGTGGATGTGGCCGAGCCCGACACGGCCCAGTGGACCGTGGCCACGCAGATCGCGGAAGCGGATGGCCTGCCCTCGAGTGAACTCTGGTCGGTGTCGAATGCCGGGTCACCCGACATGGCCTGGGTTGGCACCTCGGCCGGACTCGGCGTGGTCGATCTCACGGAGGCGCGTCGGCAGGAGCCCGCGCGACTCGAAATGCGTGCGACCGCCGAGGCGACCGGACGTGACGTGTCAGATGGGACGACGCTCGATCCCGATGAGCATGATCTACACGTCGAGCCAATGCTGTTCACGTTTCATCGCGAGGAGGACACGCGCTATCGCGTGCGCCTGCATCGCCGGAATGCCTTCTTCGGTGGTGTCGGTTCCGTGGAGAGCGGCGTTTCCGATAGTGTGGCCAACGCGCCGGGTACAGAGTGGCTCGATGCTCAGAACCGATATTATCTCGATCTAGAATCTGGCGACTACGAGCTCGAGGTGTGGGCGTACGACTGGGCGGGCCGCGAGTACGGACCGGTGCGGAGCACGTTCTCCGTGCGTACGCCGTCCTGGCGAATTTGGTATGCGCTTGTCCTGTACGCCGCGTTGGTGGTGTTGCTGGTGATCGCTGCGTTCCAATGGCGGGTCAAGGTGATCAGCAGCAGCGGACTCCAACTGCTGGAGAGTGAGCGGCGGTTACGCGACAGTGAGCGCAAGTTCCGCACGATCTTCGATCGTGCGATTGATGCGCAGCTGCTCGCCGATGATGGGCAGGTGATCGCCGGGAATGCGATGGCCGCCACGCTCTTCGGCGTGTCGACGCCGGAGCGGTTGCAGAACCGTTCGCTCCACGAGCTACTGTCGTTGCCGCCAAGCACGGGAGCGGCCACGCCGGATCAGGAGTTCACGGTACGGCGCGGTGACACGGAGGTACCGGTGCAGTGCACGGTGACCGCCGTGCCGAATGACGGCCGCGAACTGCGGCACGTGGTGATCCGCGACCTCACCATGGTGCGTCAGGCCGAGGCCGAGAAGGCCTGGTTCGAGGCGCAGATCCGCGAGGCGCAAAAGCTCGAATCCCTCGGCACACTCGCGGGAGGCGTCGCACACGACTTCAACAACTTGCTCGGTGTGATCCGCGGCAACGCCGAGCTCGCGAAGAGCGCGCTGCGCAAGGGTCGCAGCAACGAAGAGCACCTGGGCGCGATTCTCGATGCCAGCGATCGCGCGCGCGACGTGG
>CAITQY010000603.1 GCA_903894655.1 uncultured Gemmatimonadota bacterium | reverse complement strand
GGCGGCTGGACCATCGAGGACTCGTTACGGTTGTCGATGCTGTTGAAGGCGCGCGGGGTCGATGTCATCGACTGCTCATCGGGTGGGCTCGCCGCCCATCAACAGATCCCGATCGGCCCAAGCTACCAGGTGCCCTTCGCACGTCGCATTCGCGCCGACGTCGGCATCGCCACGGCGGCGGTTGGGCTCATCACCGAGGCGGCGCAGGCCGAGCAGATTGTCGCCGATGGCAGCGCCGACATCGTGTTGCTCGGGCGCGAGCTCCTGCGCAATCCGCGATGGCCGCTCTTGGCAGCCCATGCGCTAGGCGCCCAGATCACGTGGCCGCCGCAGTATGAGCGCGCCCGTCCTCGATAGGCGCGATGCCGACCAATCGACGGAATCACTACCGACTGCTGCATGTGCAGCCGGACGCCCCGCCCGAAGTCATCAAGGCGGCGTATCGGGCGTTGATCGCCACCCGGCATCCGGATGTCGGTGGCAACGAGTATGAGGCGGCGCTGCTGAATGACGCCTACGCGGTGCTGTCCGATCCCGCGAAACGTGCGGTGTACGATGCGCGGCGCGCGGCGCGCGCCGCCGCGCGTGAACGTGACGCCTCCGCGTCATCAGCGCCTCGGGCGACGCCGCCCACCTCGCCGCCCACCTCGCCGCCCGTTCAAGGCTGCCCGATGTGTCACCTCGGGCTCCCCTCGACGATTGGGCGCCATACGCGATGTGCACGCTGTCGTGCGCCACTCGCGCGGGTCCGCGCCGGGGGCCCGAGTGGGAAGCCGATGGATCGCCGCGGCATTCCGCGCGTCAGCAAGTCGGACTGGGCGATCATGTACATGGATTGGCAGGCCGACGCGATCGACGTGCGCATGCGCGATCTCTCGCTCGACGGCATCAGTGTGTACAGCGGCCTCGAACTGCCGCCGCACGGGATCGTACGCATCGTCGGTCAGTCCTTCGACGTGGTGGCCATGGTCGTTGGCTGCCGACGCCTCGACGCCGTCTTCACGGTCCATGCGCAACTCGTGACCGCGCTCTTCGCCGGGTCCACCGGCAGCTTCGTCTCGGCCACCGCGTAACCAGCGCGTCTCGCGCCAGAACAACACCGAGAGATTTACATGGCATTCAGGGAGCCGCCACGTAGATTGTCTCCAGACTCGCATCACGCCCCCCCTGATCGACGCCCATGCATCAGTACCCGTCCATGTTCAGCCACGCGAAGGAAGACAGCGTGGCCGGCTTCGTTGTATTTCTCGTGGCCCTGCCGCTCTGTCTCGGCATCGCGATCGCCTGTGGGGTGCCCCCGGTTTCCGGGCTCATCGCCGGCGTTGTCGGCGGGGTGGTGGTTCCGTGGATCAGTCGCTCGGCCCTCTCGGTGACTGGGCCCGCCGCCGGGCTCACGTCCATCGTACTGGTGGAAGTGCAAAAGCTCGGGGGCGTGAACCCGTTCCTCACGGCGGTCATCATCGCCGGCCTGCTGCAGTTTCTGCTCGGCGTCATTCGGGCCGGTCGCTTCGCGGCGCT
>CAITQY010000602.1 GCA_903894655.1 uncultured Gemmatimonadota bacterium | reverse complement strand
CCGAGACGAGCGACACCCAACGCGAAGATCGGACCGGTAACGCCCGCGTTGCCGGGTCTTGGTGTTTCAGCGGCGTGCAGGGGGCGTTGTGTGCGGCGATCTGTAGATCGAGGGCCTGGTCGGCATAGGAGCCCCCCAGAGCGCCCGCCGCCATGCGGCGGAAGCGTGAAGATGCGGTAACACCATATATTTGTGGTGCAATCACGCAAAAATGGAGAAAAGTGTGCGTCAGCAGCCACTTATCAGCAGAACTCCGGCAGCGCTGGTGAAGCGGGCAGGGGAGCAAGCGAAGGCGCGACGTCTGGCGCTGGGGCTCACACGCGCCGTCGTCGCCGTGCGGGTCGGGGTGTCGGTCGAAACGATCCGACGCTTCGAGACCACCGGGCAAATCGCCTTCGAGCGCCTGATGCGGCTCGCCGCCGCCTTGCACGTCACCCCCAACGTGGACGCCCTGTTTCCACCGGTGCCGGTGGATTCTCTGGAGGCACTGGATCGGGCCAGCCTCCGGCGGCAGCGCGGAGTACGGCGGGATGCCGGTGCCGCCGTCCGCGCCAAGCTCGTCCGTAGCGCCCCGTTTCGCGCGCCCGGACCGACGGATCACAGCTGAGTGGCGGTCGGCCGCTCTTTTTCTTCGACGACACATTCCTCGCCGACCACCTCCCTCTGTCTCCGTTCACGCTGCCGGTGGGGCCCGGCGCGCATGCGCATGACGATCCCGCGCTCGACCGCCTGCTGGCGATGGGCCATGCGGCGATGGGCGCCCTCGTGTTCGAGCCCGCCACGCCGTTGGGTCCGCATGCGAGGGACACGGGCCCGGTGTCCTTCGACCTCGCCGCGAACCACTCACGCCGCCACCACCGCAAACCCCGCCGGCAGCGCCGCCCCGTTCGCCAGCGCACTCTTGAGCGCCCGACTGTGGCTGCAGGCACCGCGGTACTCGAAGCCGGCGCAGCTGCAGGTCACGTCGCCCTGGTCCACCTCCAATCGATACGCTTTGTCGGGACTCGACGAGCTGCGGCATTCGTAGAGCTGCGCCGTCGTGCCGGCCAGCACCCGGGCCAGCGACGCGATGGCCTCGTGCGGCAGCTGTTTGATCAGCGCCTGCGCCCGCTGCACGGTGTGCGCGTCGGCGGCCGAGCGATCGGCGGCGGCACTCACCTCGCGGAGTAGCCGGTCCACCGGATCCTCCCCCACCGCCGTGTCCGACTCGGCGATACGCGGGGAAATGGTCCCGATGAGACGCTCCAGCTCCGCCAGCAGGTCGCCGCCCGCGGCGTCCACCTCGCGTCCCTCCACGACCTGCTCCACGAGCATTGCCTTCACCTGCAGCGCGCTGCGCACGAATTCGTCGACGGTATCGGTGGCCACCAGATAGCTCACGTGCACCGTGCCCGTCTGGCCTATGCGGTATGCACGATCCTCCGCTTGCCAGTGGTTGGCCGGCACCCAATCGAGGTCGTTGAACACCACCTGACGCGCCGCGGTGAGCGTAATGCCCACGCCACCGGCGATCAGATTCGCCACGAACACGCGCACGCGGTCGTCGCCTTGAAAGCGATCCACCAGCTTCTGACGCGTGTGCGTGGGAGTGGCACCGGTCAACAACACCGCCGCGTCACCGAAGTGAGCGGCGATCGCCTTGGCCGATGCATCGAATCCGGTGAACACGATCACCTTTTCCCCCTGCGCCACGGCCCCGCTCACCAGATCGAGCGCCGACGGCACCTTCGCCTTGGCCAGCACCTGTCGCGCCTTGCTGAGCGCCGCCAGCAGGCGGAACCGGTCCTGTCCGGGCGTCGAGCGGCGCGCGCGCGTGCGCGATCCGGCCACGGCCCGTTCGGTCGCCCCCACCATCAGCAGCTCCATCACTTTGCGCATTTCCTTCTTCGCCGTGCCTTCGCTCACGGTGACCGGCAGCCAGCGACGGATCTTGGGGGGCAGGTCGAGTACCTCGTCCTTGGTGCGTCGCAGCATCACGCCATGCAACTGCACGCGCAGTTCGTCGAGGTTGCTGGCGCCATCGGTCACCCACCCGAAGCCGTTGTGCTCCGCCGCGCAGTAACGCTTCGCGAACGACAGAAAGCTGCGCGCCATGGGATGCCCAACCACCTGCAGCAGCGGGAACAGGTCACGCGGCCGGTTGGTCACCGGCGTGCCGGTGAGACAATGCACCGTGGCCCCGCTCGCGTGCTCCACCAGTTGCCGCGCCACGCGTGAGCGTTGGGACGTGTGGTTTTTCAGATAGTGCGCTTCGTCGAACACGAGTCCGGCGCAGGCGAGCGCCCGCAGCGCGTCCACATGCCGCGCCAGGATGTCGTAGTTCACGATTACCCATCCCCGATAGCCGGTGGCGGGAACGGGCCCCGGCCCCACGATCGCGATCGTATCGTCGGGGCGTACCGCCAGGATCTCGCGCGCCCAATTGCCCTTTACCGACGCCGGACACACCACCAGCCACGGCCCATCACGCGATGCTTCGCAGATGGCCGTGATACTCTGCCGCGTTTTCCCCAGTCCCATGTCGTCGGCGAGGATCGCCCGCCGGCGTCCAAGCAGGAACGCCACCCCGTCCACCTGGTGGGGAAAGAGT
>CAITQY010000601.1 GCA_903894655.1 uncultured Gemmatimonadota bacterium | reverse complement strand
GGGTAGATGGCCCCCTTCGCGAGGGCGAAGCGGCTCTGCGCCGTGGAATACGCCATGGTGGCGAAGTCCGCGGGGAGGTACGGCGCCCACGTGGCGAGCGCGGCCCAGGTCTGCGTGTACGGCGCGTCGGTGTACTTGGCCGTGCCGGCAATCAGGGCCTTCCGTCCATCCTCGCCCTTCCAGTAGTTGGGGCCGATGTTCTGGAATCCGACCGTAGCGGATTCCCACCGTTCAGCCGTGCCCATCACGAGCGCCGTCTCGCCGCGCCCTTTCAGCGTGCGGAGCGCCGCCGTGAACTGATCACGGGTGTCTGGTTCCGTGATACCGTACTTGTCAAACACGTCTTTGTTATAAAAAAAGCCGTGAATCACGGACGCCATCGGCACACAGTAGACGGTCTTCCCATCGTCGGTGATCCAGGCGCTTCTGGCCACGTCGCCGAAATTGGACAACCCGGGCAGGGTATTCAGTCCCACGAGTCGTCCCTTGGAAAACAGGGCAAGCGAGGTGTCAAAGGGACGGCAAGTGATCAAGTCCCCGGCGGTACCATTCGACAGCTTGGCGCTCAGTCCCGCATCGTACGCGGCGGGCGCGGTCGGCGCGAAGACGACGCGAATGTTCGGATGCTTGGTTTCGAAGGCGGGGATAATCTTGTCCCGCCAAACGGACAGATCGTCGTTGCGCCAACTTTCAATGGTGATGGTCACTTTGGCGGGATCTGCGACCTCCGTGGCATCAGACGCCGCGCAGCCGGTTACCGCGAAAGCAGCGAGCACCAGCCGGAACGCGTTGGCCATGTACGTGCGCAAAGGGGACTCCTGATAGAACGAGTGGGAAGGCGAACGATGCACTGGGCCGCGTTCACACGTATGGGGAAATCTGACCCATCGCCGGTCCGTTCCCAACGGGCATGGGTCATTCGGGACACGTTCGTTCACGCGGTGGCACGAGATCGGGTCGGCGCGCGTTGACCAGCGTGCTCAGACCCGACGCGTTTCCCGACCATCTTGCCGAGCGGATTACCGACCACTCGGGCGCCAACGCCTCCGTGACCAACGGCGCGTTCGTCATCTACTGGATGCGCACGGCAGTTCGGGCGCATGAGAATCCGGCGCTGGACGTGGCGCTGACCGCCGGCCAGCGCCTTGGGGTGCCGGTATTCGTGTATCACGCGTTGTCCGAGCAGTACCCGTACGCGTCGGACCGGCACCACACGTTCATTCTCGAAGGCGCGCGGGACGTCGAGGCGGAGTGCGCCGCGCGGGGCGTGGGCTACGCCTTCCACCTTGAACGGCCGGGGCATCGCGGGCCGGCCCTGCGCACACTGGCCGCACGCGCGGCGCTCGTGGTGACCGAGACGCTGCCGGTAGCGCCGCTCGACTGGCTGACGGATTCGTTGGCCGAGGCCGTGTCCTGCGCGGTGTGGAGCGTGGACACGGCGTGCGTGGTGCCGATGCCGCTGGTGGGACAGGTGCACACGCGGGCGTTCGCGTTTCGCGATGCTACCGCCGGGCTGCGCACAGCGCGCGTTCGGGCCGAATGGACCGACGTCGTCCCATCCATGCCGCCGTTCGTGCCGGACCAGCTCCCGTTCGAACCATTGCGACTCGCCGACGCCGACATCCCGGCTCTGGTCGCGCTCTGCGAGATCGACCACGGCGTGGGGCCGGTGCCCGATACCCGCGGCGGTACGGTGGCCGGCTATGCGCGGTGGCGTGAGTTCGTGGGCGCGGGCCGTCTCGATCGCTATGCGGCCAAGCGCAACGACGCGACGATCGACGGGGTGAGCCGGATGTCGGCGTATTTCCACTACGGTATGGTGTCCACGTTCCGCATCGTGCGGGAGTGTGCGGCGCGCGGTGGTGACGGGCCGGACAAGTATCTCGACGAACTGCTGGTGTGGCGCGAGCTGGCGTATGCTTTCTGCTACTGGCACGATGCCCCCGACACGCTCGAGGCGATTCCGGCGTGGGCCCGGCAGACGCTTGCCCGGCACGAATCGGACACGCGCACCCGGCACTCGTGGGAGACGCTCGCGCGCAGTGGCA
This sequence comes from uncultured Gemmatimonadota bacterium, assembly GCA_903894655.1. Taxonomy (GTDB): domain Bacteria; phylum Gemmatimonadota; class Gemmatimonadetes; order Gemmatimonadales; family Gemmatimonadaceae; genus Gemmatimonas. The sequence goes on along the minus strand of CAITQY010000601.1, from coordinate 3,322 downwards.
CCGGCGATGCGCTCTGGGACAGTGCGCAGCAGTCGCTGCGTGTGCACGGCGAATTGCACAACAACGTGCGCATGACGTGGGGGAAGGCGATTCCGATGTGGTCGTCCGATGCCACCGAGTCATTGGAGCGACTGATCGACCTGAACCACCGGTATGCACTCGATGGGCGTGACCCCGCGTCGTACGGCGGCCTGCTTTGGTGCCTGGGGCAGTTCGATCGACCGTTCTCCCCTGAGGTCGCGGTGTTGGGCGCGGTGCGGCCACGACGGAGCGACGAGCACCGGCAGCGCATGAACTTTCCCGCCTACCGCGCGCATGTGAGTCGATCCGCTGGCCTGTCCCCGCGAGTGACGGTGATTGGGGCGGGCATCTCCGGGCTCGCGTGCGCGCGTACGCTGCACGACCATGGCCTCGCCGTAACGGTTCTCGACAAAAGCCGCGGCGTGGGTGGACGCATGAGCACCCGCCGCGAAGGCCGCTGGCAGTTCGACCACGGCGCGACCTCAATTCGCCTGGATGATCCACGCGTCGCGCGTTTGGCGGAGTCGTGGCAGCAGGACGGCGTTCTGTATCCCATTGCTGACGGTGAGTTCGTGAGCATGGGCGGCATGAACACGCTGCCCAAGCACCTGGCGAGGGATCTGACCGTCAAGACCGGCGTACACGTGGCCTCAGTGGCCCGCGCGGGCTCCGGATGGTCCGTGATGGACCGCGACGGCGCGTCTTCGAACACGGACATTGTGCTGCTGGCCCTGCCCGCCCCTCAAGCGGCGGCGCTATTGCACACGATGGCAGAGCCGGTGGCGTTCGCGTCGTTACTGGCCGGGGTCCGCATGCTCCCCTGCTGGAGCAGCATGATTGTGTTCGACGGGCCACCACCCACGCAGGTGAGCGAAGCCCTGATCAGCGGCGAGCTGCGCACAGATGCGCCACTGCTGCATCGGGCGTGGCGACAGTCCGCGCGCGCGGGCCGCTCCACCGATGAGGCGTGGGTGGTTCACAGCGAAGGGGAATGGAGCGCCGAGCACGTCGAGGAGGACCCGGCGGTCATCGCGACGAAGGTCGCCGAGGCGCTGCGGTCGCAGCTGCAGATAGCCGGCGACGTCGTGCATGCGGTCGCGCATCGTTGGCGTTACGCCCGCGTGCAGACGGGGCTCGACGACGCGTGTGTGTTCGACGCGTCGCGCGGGATCGGGGCGTGCGGCGACTGGGGAGCCGCCGGTGCCACGCGACGCTCGCACCCGTCGGTGGAGCGCGCGTGGCTGAGCGGCGTCGCGCTGGCGGGGCGGGTACTGAGTCGCGCTACTTCGTGATCCCGTCGGGTGCCTTGAACAGCGACGGATCGGGCGGCGTGAACGACACTTCAGTGGTGGTGAGAATCACCTCGCCCTGCGGCGTGACCTGCACGACCTTTGTCGCGATCTGCTTGCCTTCGAACGCCTTGTACTCGCGGAACATCGACTTCTGCTCACCCATAGGCGTCTTCGTGACGGCGCCACGGCGAAGACCGGTGGCGACCTCGAAATACTCGGTGCGCTCTTCGCCCGCTTTGGACGTGATCGAGAGCTTGTAGCATTCCACGCCATCGAACGTTTCCTTGGCATCCACCGATGCCTTCGCGAAACGGCTGACATCGAGGAACGCCGCGCCGACCTGCATGGATTCACCGATGGACTTCTCCTGATCGGCCGGCATGCGCTGGGCCTGGCCCATGGGCTGCACGGCCCAGCCAACCGTGCCGTCGAAGCCCTGATCGACCTTAGCCATGCCGAGGTCGATGATCATGCGCATTTTGTTGGGCGCGCCGCTGTGCCGCTCGTAGGTGCCCGAGATGCCGGCGAACGTGATGTCGGCCGTGCCCTTGTCACTGCGCCCTTGCACCTTCGACCACGCGTCGCGTCCACCGACCGCCGTGGCGAACTTGTCGAAGACCTGCTGAACGGTGGGCATCTGCGCATCGGCCCGCGAGGATACCGCGCTGAGTACCAGTGCTGCTACGCCGACGTGTCGTACGAATCGCATCGCAACTCCAAGAGAGAGGGTCATGACCCGGATACGCTCTCGCCGGGGAAAAGTTTCGTGATGCCCGAGCCGGTCAGACCGGCATGACACCACGAAACGGCGCATCGGCCCCGGCACGCAATGCGGCAATCCGCTCCTCGGCGAAGGCCACCAGCTCCGCCATGGTGTCTGCATCGAACACCAGCTTCACGCCGGCGGCGGCGTAGAGCTCCGGCAGCGGACGCGTGCCACCGAGCGCGAGGAAGCGCTTGTATGCGGCCACGGCATCGCCGGCGTCGGTGACCGCATTCCGGAGCACTTGGAGTGCGCCCAGCTGCGCGAGCCCGTACTCGATGTAGTAGAACGGCAGCTCGAAGATGTGTAATTGCCGATACCACCGGCCGACGCGCTCGCGCTCGAGGCCCGTCCAGTCGACGCCCGATTCGAATTCCTTTCGGAGTTCGAGCCACTTGGCGTCGCGCGCATCGCGGTCGGCGCCGGCGGGATCGGTGTAGATCCACGCTTGGAACGCATCGACGCTGGCGATGTGCACGAGACTCCCCAACACGTCCTCGAGATGTTCGAGCCACGCGACGCGCGCCTGATCGGGCGTGTAGTAGCCGTCGGGGGCGACGAAATACGGCATGGCGAGTAGCTCCATGCTCATCGACGCCAGCTCGGCGGCTTCATGCCCGGTGCGCCGCTGCCACGTGAACGGCAGCGAGTGCGTGGCAAAGTCGTGGAAGCAGTGTCCCGCTTCGTGCACGAGCGTCTGCACGTCGTCGGGCACGCCGACGGCATTCATGAAGATGAACGGACGACCGCGGAACGACAGATCGGTGCAGTAACCGCCCGGCGCCTTGCCGGGCCGGCTTTCGAGATCGAGCAGCTTCTCGTCGGCCATGATGCGGAACTGCGCACCCAACTCGGGATCAACGCGCTGAAATATGTTCTTGGCGCGATCGATGACCGTTTCGACGTCGGCAAACGGCTTGAGCGGCTCGTCGGCGTTCAAGTCGACGGTGACATCCCAGGGGCGCAGCACATCGACGCCGAGCGACGCGCGGCGATGTTCCATGAGGCGGGCGACCGCCGGGGTGACCGTTTTCTTGACAGCGTTGTGAAAACGCGCGGTGTCTTCAGGCGTATAGTCAAAGCGATGCTTGGCGGCGAAACAGTAGCGCTGGTAGTCGGAGAAACCGGCTTCCTTGGCCACCGCGTCGCGTAGCACATACATGTTGTCGAACAGGTCGGCAAACTCATCGCGCTTGACCATGTACGCATCGGCGCCAAGGCGGAACGCCCGTTCGCGTTCGGCACG
>CAITQY010000600.1 GCA_903894655.1 uncultured Gemmatimonadota bacterium | reverse complement strand
CGTGGTCGATCGGGACCTCGAGATCCACGCGCAGTTCGGGCACGAGGTCGTCGGGCGAGAGCCGTGCGCGCGCCACCTCGTCGAACCGTTCCGTGAACGCCGGCAGCTGTGCGGCATCCATAGTGAGTCCCGCCGCCGCCCGGTGCCCGCCGAACCGCTGGAAATGCATGGCGCAATCGCCCAGCGCCCCATGCAGGTCGAACGCGCTGATCGACCGACCCGATCCCTTCCCGATACCGTCCTGCACCGCCACAAGCACCGCAGGGCGCGCCGTCTGCTCGACGATTCGTGACGCCACAATGCCGATCACACCGGCGTGCCACCCTTCGCGGGACAACACGTACGCGAAACGGTCGCCCATCCCAGGTGCATCGACCTGGCGCATGGCATCATCGAGCACGGCGCGATCCAACTCCTGACGCGCGCGGTTCAGTTCTTCGAGCTCGCGGGCGATTACGTTCGCCTCGTCTTCCCGATCGGCGAGCAGCAACTGAAGACCGAGCTTCGCATCGGCAATCCGCCCCGCCGCGTTGAGCCGCGGCGCCAGCACGAAGCCCACACGACCGGCGGTAAGCGGTTTTCCCTCAAGTCCAGAGGATCGGATCAACGCCCGCAAACCCGGGTGCGTCGTTTCGGCCAGCAGCTTGAGACCGTACCGCACCATCACACGATTCTCACCGCGCAGCGGTGCGACATCGGCAATCGTGGCCAGCGCCACGAGATCGAGTTGACGGTGCGCCAGCGCCGGCGACACGTTGAAGGCGTCGCAAAGTGCCAAGGCGATCTTGTAGGCCACGCCAACGGCCGCCAGATCCTTGTCGACCGATGTGCACTCGGGATGACGTGGATTGCAGATCGCATACGATGCCGGCAACGCATGGCTCGGCAGGTGGTGATCAGTGATGATCACATCGATGCCGGAGGCGTTGAGCGCGGTCACCGCGTCGCGAGCGCTCGTGCCGCAATCGCACGTCACCACCAAGGTGGCTCCGGCGCGCTGCGCCGCTTCCACGCCCGCGGGACCGAGGTCGTACCCGTCGGTGAGCCGATTCGGCACAAACGGCACCACATGCTGGGCCCCAAGCCCGCGTAGGACCCGCACCATCAGCGCGGTGGAGCTCATCCCGTCGACGTCGTAGTCGCCGTGCACGAAGATCGTTTCCTGTGCCCGAACGGCGTCGGCAATCCGCTCGACGGCCCGCGGTAAGTCGCGCAGGGTGTCGGGCGCCGAGAGATGCTCGAGGCGCGGTCGGAGAAACCGCTTCGCCGCCTCAACGTCACGGTACCCGCGGGCGACCAGCAAGCGGCAGACGGGTTCAGGGAGCTGCAGGGCCTGCATCAGCCCACGTACGCCCTCTCCGGCGGCAGGAACGGTCGCGACCCACCGCGCCTCCGGCCGAAGCCGCGCGGGCTGCAATGGGGCCGATCCGGGGCCACCTTCGAGGCGGCGGTCAAGTTGAGAATGGGTGGACGCAGTCACACCCGCAATGTACCGGCAGAGCGGCGGGGGGTGCACCCAAAACGGTGCAACCGTACCCCCGACGCGGCCGATCTCACTGGAATCAGCCCTGCACCGCAGCCGGCGGTGCCGGGATGTAGTACAGCAGGCATCCACATCCTTCACAGGGCTCAATGATCGCGCCCGTGGACATTGGAAGACGGCGCTGCAGGGGAATGGAGGTGTCACAGCTCCCGCACGAGAAATCGTCGTGCAGTTGGAACACGACGATCGTCCGACGACGAGACTGCACCCGGTCGTACTTGCTCAGCAACGACTTGCCGACGCCTTCCGACGACTTGTTGCGCTTGGTTCGCGCGCCCCCGAGTTCCTTGTCGATGACCGCGATTTCCGCCGCCAGCGTCGATCGTGCCGCTTCCTGATCGGACGACGTGCGATCGAGCACCTCACGGTGCACGGCGAGCGCGTTACGCAGATCGACGATGCGACGCGAGATCGCCAGCGACTCACTCTCTTCATCGGCCAGCACCTTGCGTGCCGCTTCGACCTGGGCGGCCGCCGCGGTGACTTCCTTAAGCTTCTGCGCCGAATTCAGCACCTCGACGTTCTTGTCATGCCGAATCTTGTGCTCGACGATGCGGGCCTCGATCGCCCGGTGCTTTTCAAGCTCACGCTCGAGCGCACCTTCCGTGCGAGACACCTCATCGGCCGCGCGCTTGCGCGCCTTATCGAGGGTAGCAAGACGGGGAGCTAACGCGTCACGCCGTGCTTCGATGGCGCGCACGACTTCGTCGTTCTGCTGGACGATCAACAATGCTTGCAGCTCGGTATTCACTACACCTCCAGGAGGGAGCTCGGGTCGATGGTCGACCGTCACCCCTTCGGTTTAGCCCGCGGACTGCGGATAGGCAAGAGCCGACGGATTTCGGCCTCGAGTTCAAGGCGCTCCTTCATCAACGCGTCCTGCGCTTCTCGCGTTGCAGTTCGCATCGCCTCACGGATCTCATCGACCCGGAATTCCAGTACACGTGCATCGAGCTTGCTGAGGCTGAGGCCGATGTCCGAGGCTTCCACGTTGATGGCCACGGCTCCATCGGTGAGTTCCCGGAGGACGGCGAGTGCGTCGGGAACCAGCCGATCGGCAACCTGATCCAGATCCTCGTTCAGGGGCGCGTCGAGAAGCGCGGCAAAAAGCGCCCCGTATTGCGCGTGCCGAAACGAGCTCGGCGGATGCCGCTCGGCAACCCGTTCGGCGATCCCACGATCGGCCAACATCGCGCGCACGAGTGAGCGCTCGATCGGTTCGTCCCGGCGGGGGCGCGGAGGAATGTTGGTCGTTTTCCACTCGGGCCCGCCACCATACTTACTGTTCTTTCGCCCTTTCCAAACCGGTTTGTCCCCCGCGGGAGGCGGTAAGGGCGCCGGTTCGGATTCCACCGACGGTCCCTCGAACTCCGGCAATGGTTCGTCGGCGCTGCGATCGGGCGGCCCGCCCGGCCCACGACGACGTCCCTGCTCCGTCACCGCGTCCGCCTCCGTCGACAACGTGACTTTGTCGAGATGCGACACATCGGCCAAGCGCGCCAGGTACAGGTCGCGCGTGAGCGGATCGCGGGCCGCGCGAATCGTCGGCAACAACTTGTCGATCGCAATGCGCCGTCGACGCAGGTCGGAGAACCATCCGAGGCGCTCGAGCATCTGCACCTGTCGGTCGAAGAGGTCGATCGCCAGCCCAAGCTGGGTGTCCATCGCGGCACGACCGTGGTCGCGAACGAACGTGTCCGGATCCTCGTTCTCCGGCAGCGTGACCACCCG
>CAITQY010000599.1 GCA_903894655.1 uncultured Gemmatimonadota bacterium | reverse complement strand
CTCGGCAACGCACAGAACGAGCGCGCCCGGCGGTCGCCCACTGACTGACTAGGCGCGCGGGGCGCGCGGGGCGCGCGGGCGACTACGGCCGACCGATGCTCGTGTAGGCGAAGCCCTGCCCGCGGACGTCCTCCGCTCGATACACGTTGCGGAGATCGACCAGCACCTTCTGCGTCATCGACGCCCCTATCCGATCGAGATCCAAGGCGCGGAATTCGTTCCATTCGGTGATGATCACCAGCACGTCGGCACCGATCGCGACGTCGTAGGCATCCGCGCACCACTCCACGCCCGGCAGGAGCGCCTTGGCTTCGTGCATCGCGGCGGGATCATAAGCCCGCACGGTGGCGCCGGCATCCTGCAGGGCTGGCACGATCGCCAAGCTCGGCGCGTCGCGCATGTCGTCAGTGTTCGGCTTGAACGCCACCCCAAGCACTCCAACCGTCTTACCGCGTACCGAGCCGCCGCAGGCGGCCAGCACGCGTGATGCCATCGCGCCTTTCCGTCTGTCGTTCACCTGCACGACGGTCTCCACGAGCCGAGCCGGCGCTCCATATTCTTGCGCCGTGCGCACCAGGGCAATCGTGTCCTTCGGGAAACACGAACCGCCGTACCCCGGCCCGGCGTGCAGGAACTTCTTTCCGATACGTCCGTCGAGTCCCATGCCGCGGGCGATATCCTGCACGTTCGCTCCGACCTTCTCGCACAGGTCCGCCATCTCGTTGATGAACGTGATTTTTGTGGCGAGGAACGCGTTGGCCGCGTACTTCGTGAGCTCCGCCGTCTCCAGCGTGGTCATCACGACCGGTGTCTCCATGAGATAGAGCGGACGATACAGCGCCTGCATGACGGCGCGCGCCCGATCCGTCTCCGCGCCGATCACCACACGGTCGGGGCGCATGAAATCGCCAATCGCCGAGCCTTCACGCAGAAACTCGGGATTCGACGCCACATCGAACTCCGCCGTGGGGTTGGCGCTGCGAATCCATTCTGCCACCCGGCGCCCGGTGCCCACGGGCACGGTGCTCTTCGTGACGATCACCGTGTATCCCTGCAGCGCGCGCGCGATCTCGAGCGCCGCCGCTTCCACGTAACGCAGATCCGCATGTCCGTCGCCGCGGCGGGATGGCGTGCCAACGGCGATAAAGACGGCATCCGCGTCCGCCACCGCCCTCGCGAGGTCGGTCGTGAACGACAACCGTCCGCTCTTGATCCCCTTCGCCACCAACGCGTCGAGTCCCGGCTCATAGATCGGGATCTCTCCGTTCAGCAACCGATCGATCTTGGCGGCGTCGACGTCCACACAGGTCACGTCGGGGCCGAACTCCGCAAAGCAGGCACCGGACACGAGGCCGACATAGCCCGTACCGATCATGGCAATCTTCATGACGCGTCAGTCTCCGATTTGAAAATACTCACGATACCATGCAACGAAATTCGCCACGCCGGTTTCGATTGGCGTCTTCGGGGCGAAGCCGACATCACGGACCAGCGCGTCCACATTCGCATAGGTGGCCGGCACGTCGCCCGGTTGCAGCGGCAGCATGCGCTTCTCCGCCACACGCCCCAGTGACTTCTCGATGGTCTCGATGAGATACATCAATTCCACCGGGTTGTTGTTACCAATATTGTAAATTCGGTAGGGCGCCTTGCTCGTGGCCGGATCGGGGGCGTCGGAGTTCCACTCCGGATTCGGCTCGGCCGTGTGATCGTTCGTGCGGATCACGCCTTCCACGATGTCGTCGATGTACGTGAAGTCCCGCTGCATCTTGCCGTGATTGAACACGTCGATCGGCTGGCCTTCGAGAATGGCCTTCGTGAACAGGAACATGGCCATGTCGGGGCGGCCCCACGGACCATAAACCGTGAAGAAGCGGAGTCCAGTCGTGGGCAATTCGTACAGATGGCTGTACGTGTGCGCCATCAACTCGTTCGCCTTCTTCGTG
>CAITQY010000598.1 GCA_903894655.1 uncultured Gemmatimonadota bacterium | reverse complement strand
TCCTTGTTGCCGGTGGCGGTGACGTAGATGTCGGTGCTGCCGAGCGTATCCTCGACGGTCACCACGCGGAAGCCTTCCATCGCGGCCTGGAGCGCGCACATTGGATCGATCTCGGCGATTTGGACCGTGGCGCCGAGGCCGCGGAGCGACTGGGCCGAGCCCTTGCCGACGTCGCCGTAACCGATGACCAAGGCGACCTTGCCGGCGACCATGACGTCGGTGGCGCGCTTGATGCCGTCCACGAGGGATTCGCGGCAACCGTAGAGGTTATCGAACTTCGACTTGGTGGCGGTGTCGTTGACGTTGACGGTCGGGACGAGCAGGGAGCCTTCCTCGAGCATGCGGTAGAGGCGCTTGACCCCGGTGGTGGTCTCCTCGGAGACGCCCTTCCAGGACTTCACGACCTTGTGCCAGTGGCCGGGGCGCTGCTTGGCGACCTTCTTGAGCAGGTTCTTGATGATCTGCTCCTCCTCGGACTCGGACTTGGTGTCGACCCACTTGGAGCCGTTCTCGAGCTCATAGCCCTTGTGGATGAGGAGGGTGGCGTCGCCGCCGTCGTCGACGATCAGCTCGGGGCCGTCGCCGTTGGGCCAGGTGAGCGCGCGCATGGTGCACTCCCAGTACTCGACGAGGTTCTCGCCCTTCCAGGCGAAGACGGGGATGCCGGCCTTCGCGATGGCGGCGGCGGCGTGGTCCTGCGTGGAGAAGATGTTGCAGGAGGCCCAGCGCACGTCGGCGCCGAGGTCGGCGAGCGTCTCGATGAGGACGGCCGTCTGGATGGTCATGTGCAGGGAGCCGGCGATGCGGACGCCCTTGAGAGGCTTCTTCTTGCCGTACTTGGCGCGCAGGGCCATGAGGCCGGGCATCTCGTGCTCGGCGACCTGGAGTTCCTTGCGGCCCCATTCGGCGAGGCCGAGGTCTGCTACTTTGAAATCAGTGAATTTTTTTGCCATGGTGATAGAGTTTTAGGAGTGGAGATTACTTGCTGAGCGCCTTGTGGAAGGCGGCCATCTTGGAGGTGACTTCCCAGGGCAGACCCTTCTTGCCGAAGTGCCCGTAGTGGGTCGACGCACGGTAGATCGGGCGACGGAGGTCGAGCTGGCGGATGATCTCGGCGGGATTGAAGAGGAACGTCGACTTCACGGCCGCGAGGATCTGGGCGTCCGGGATCTCGCCCGTGCCGAACGTCTCGAGGTGGATGCTCGTCGGCTCCGGGTGGCCGATGGCGTAAGCGACCTGCAGTTCGCAGCGTTCGGCGGCGCCGGACGCGACGATGTGCTTGGCGACCCAGCGGGCCATGTAGGCCGCGGAACGGTCGACCTTGGTCGGATCCTTGCCCGAGAAGGCGCCTCCGCCGTGGCGGCCCATGCCTCCGTACGAGTCGACGATGATCTTACGACCGGTGAGGCCGCAATCGCCCTGAGGACCGCCGACCACGAAGCGGCCGGTGGGGTTGATCAGGTATTCGGTCTTCTTGCCGACGAGGGCCTTCGGGAGGACCTTGCGGATGACCTGCTCGATGCAGAACTTCTCGATCTGGC
>CAITQY010000597.1 GCA_903894655.1 uncultured Gemmatimonadota bacterium | reverse complement strand
GCCGAACTTCTTCTGATCCCACGTGGCCGTCACCGTAGGGTCGAACGCCCCCCACGCCGTGCGCAGATCGGATCGCGCCTGATCGGCCACGAGCCGCGCCTGAGTGGCCACCGGATGATTGGCGAGAATGCCGTCCACGAAGGCCGGAAAGGTGAATGGCGTCCCGAGCGTATCGACTTTGATCGGTGCGATCTGCGCCGACGCCGAGCCGGCGAGTGCGGCGCTGATCAGCAGCGTGAGCGACGCACGCGTGGCGACGCTCATTTTTTGCCCCCGCTCTTGGCGTCGCTCTTGCCCGCGCTCTTCTCACCCGCCACGGCGTCGGCCGGCAGGGCTTCGTTCTGATTGATCGAGAGCGGGAAGCCGTTGAGCTGACGCCAGATTTCCCAGCCAACGGTCACGTTGTCGAGCATCGCCCAGCCCTGCACGCCGGTGCCGAGGCGCAGCTGCGCGGGCCACGCGGCATCGTGGGTGGTGTCGGGGACCAACAGCACGCGGAACTGCCCCGCACGGTTCGGGAATTGATCGATGACGGCGACCTGCGCCCCGAAGGTGCCCGATGCCACCTGCGGCCATCCCGAGATCTGTAGCGCGGGCCAGCCATCGAAGAAGATGCGCACGTGCCGACCCGGCTTCAGCAACGCGATGTCCATCGGTTTCACGAACAGCTCGACCGCCTTGCTGGGCCGTGCCGGCTGAATCGTGACGATGGGCTCACCGGCTTTCACGATCTCACCCTGGCCGGCCTTCGTGGCGCGCACAACGTAGCCATCCTGCGGCGCCTCGATGAGGTAAAACCCGTTGCGAATCGTGAGCGAGCCGACTTTGTCCTTTAGCTTCGCCACCTCCGACCGGCCTTCGCTGACCTCGGCCAGCGTCGACGCGCGGTCGGAACGCGCTTTCGAAATCTTCTCCCCGTATTCGGCCGGAATGCTCGAAAGATCGGTCTGCGTGCTGAGCAGCATCTGCTGCTTCTCCACCAACTTGGCGGAGGCCGACTGCACGCGGATCTGAAACGCTTGCAACTCGTTGACCGACACGAGCCCCAGTGTGTCGCGGAAGAGCCGTTCACGGCGGCGCAGTTGATCCCGCGCCACCGAGTCTTCGAGTGCGGCCTGACGGACTTCGGCGCGGTACTGCTCGATCTTGTTCGCGGTCTGCTGCAGCTTGAACTCGCGTTGTGCGTCGAGCTGCGAGATCAGCATGGTGAGGGCGGCCGCCTTGTTCTGCTTCTCGCCGATCGCGGATTCTTTCGCCGACTGCTGCTGCGACGTGAGCGGCAGCACGTTGGGATTGAGATACTCTTCCTTGATCTCGGAGATGCGGACAATGCTATCGCCCTTTTGGACGTACTGCCCTTCCTGGACGTACCACTGCTCGATGCGGCCATCGATCCGCGTGGGCAGCTCCTGTGGACGGTCGGAAGGATCCAGCGCCGTAACGGTGCCGTCGCCGCGGACGCTCTGCTGCCACGGCAGAAAGAGCACGAGGAACAGCGTGATCAGAATGCCCAGCAGCCAGCGCGACACAATGCGGCTGGTGTTCGCTTCGCCGAGCAACGCCGTTGTTTCTAACGGCAGGTGCTTGAGTTCGCGTTCGATATCGAGATCGGACAAGGCCATGGCGGTCAGGCTCCCGTGGTCATTGGCGTCTCGTGCAGCAGGTTGCGGCACATCGGATCGTCACGGAGCACGCTGAACGGACCTTCGCGCACGATCCGTCCCTCATCGACGACGAGCACGCGATCGAAGGCGGCGAGCAGCTGAGGATCGTGCGACACCGTGATGACGGTCCACGGCCGGTTGCGGTCGGTGAGCAGCTTGATGATGAGGGTACGCGACGCGGCGTCGAGATTCTGAAAAAAGTCATCGAGTACGAGCAGGCGAGGACGGCCCACCATGCTTTGCGCCACGAGCAGTTTGCTCACGAGGTACGCGGGGAGGGTGCGTCCGCCGTTCGTGAGCTCGGTTTGAATGCCCTGCGGCAACTGCTGGATTTCGTCGGTGAGGGCGAGGTCATCGAGTGCTTCGCGGACATCGCGCGGCGTGATGTGCGTGCGGCCCACGCTGACATTCTCCTCAACCGTCCCGTCGAACAGGTCCGTCCACGAGAGCATCTGACCGATGCGCGCGCGGAGCGCCGGCCGATCGAGGTCCCGCAGCGTGATGCCGTCGAAGCGAATCGTGCCGTCGTAATCGTCAATGATGCCACCAAGCAGCTTGAGCAGCGTGGACTGGCCGGAGCCGTCGGAGCCCATGATGGCCACCCGTTCGCCCGGCGCGATCTCGACGGTGACGCCATCGACCGAGGCCGAACGTGCTGACGGGTAGCGATAGCGCAGCTCCTTGGTGACGATTGCCACGCCAGCGCCGGGCGTGTGAATCGGCGCGAGACCACCGCGGGCTTCGAGCGGCAGATCCGCCACGTGGCCCGACTTGTCCACGCTGGTGAGCACATCGTACACCGTGGCCAGACTGGTGATCAGCTTTTCGACGCCGGCGAGTACGGTCACGATGACCACTTCGGCCGCGACGAACTGGCCCAACAGCAGCCGATTCGTCTGCACCAGTGTCGCACCGATGATCAGCACGGCGGCGGTGATGAAGGTCTTGAATCCGATCAGCGCGATGGTCTGCTTAACGAGTACAGCGAAGTGCTTGCGCCGGTACTTGAGGTAGCCGGTGACAACATCGTCCATGCGTTCCACGGGGAGCGTGGAATCGCCGGCATACTTGAAGGCATGAAACGCGCGGGCGATTTCCCCCAGCCAGTGTACGGCCTTGTACTTGTACTTCGACTCCACAATCGACGTCTCGAGCCCTTCCGGCCCCGTCCACCGGATAATGAACCACAAGGCGGCGGTGACGCCGACCGCGAAGACGGAGAACCAGGGACTGTACAACGTGAGCAGCAGCAGGCTGAACACGATCGTGAGCAGTGCGGTCGGCACATCGAGCAACAGCTTCTGTACGCCCTTCTGAATAGCGATCGCCTCGAACAGGCGGTTCATCTGCTCGGGGAGATTCGATTCCAGCGACGCGGCATAGCGCAGACGGGGAATACGAAACGCGAACTCGAGCGCCATGCGGGCGAACACCCGCTGCTGAATGCGCTCCACGACCTTCAGAATACCGATCTGCAGAACGCCGGCCACGATGGTCCCGAGCACGACGAAGGAGATGAGCACGATGACAGGCTGCAGGTAAAGCCGGCCTTGTACGATCTGCACGATGCCGCCAACGGCCAACGGGAGAATCAGGCTCAGGCCACCGGACAACGTCGCGTAGAAGAAGACGGTGAGGATCTCTCGACGCTCCCGGGCGAAGAGCGCAAGGGTGCGGTCGAGCGCGCTCCTTGGCTCCTGTTCGTCGGCGTGCCCCGCGTGGCCGACTGGGCTGTGCGGGTAGTCGCTCGAGAGCAATCCGTTGGCCGGCCGCAGCGCCATCGGCGCCAGCGCCGACAACACCTTCCCCACACCAAGACGGGCGATCAGCGCGTCGGCGAGGGCGTCACCCTGGCCCTCGATGGAGGATTCGCTCCCATCCCGCGGCACCAGCACCGCGTGCACGCGATCGTCGGTATTGCGGCACAAGACGATGGCATCGTCGTTGCGCAAGTCAAGCAGGACGATGGGGACGGTGCGCTCGGCGATCGCCAGCTTGAGCGTGTCGCCGGAGATCTGCCGGTCGAGATAGCCGACATCGACCGCGCCGCCGATCGAGCGCAGCCGGTTCGGCAGCGGGTCGGTGGGCGAGATCTGACGCGTGAGCGCGCGCCAGCGCGCCTGCTCGACATCGAGTCCGAGGGCAGCGGTGACGAGTTGATTGACACGGGTGGCCTGAGCCGACATAGCGCCATCGAGAGAGCGATGAGCACGATCATCCCGGCGTCGCGAGGGGCGAGGCGGACGAACGTGATACGAGGCGGACCTGAGTGCCCGCACTCCTGAAACCAATACCGCCAGCGATCAGCAGTGGTTCGGCGGAGCTCGAGTTGGCGCGGAGCCCAGACGTCCAATGTGCTGGTACACCGCGAGGCGCGACGTGGCTGACGGGCCGCGGCGCTCGCGATACGCGGCACTGCCTACCATCTCCAGCGTCCGCTCGCCGGTTGAAAGCTGTGAGGCCGCGGTGCGGAGGGTGCGGCGGCCGCCGCTACGCTGCCAGGCCGGCTGCTTCGTCGTGGCCGCGCGCGTCGAGGCGTGATCACTCGACGCGTCGTGGTGCACCGCGAGCGCACGCGCCGCAAATTCGCGGAGCGTCCGGCTGGGGACCATGTCGTGCGCGGACAGCGGCAGTAACGGGAGCGGCCGATCGGCCATCCACGAACCGACGCGCAGCACGCACACCATGGCCACACAGGCCAGGGCGACACGAAACAGCCAGTTGGGGCGAGGCGCTGCCGTCATATGCATCAACGAATACGAAGACTCTGATCGGGATTCAAGCGGGTCTGCCGTTAAGACTGGGAGACACGACCGCCCAAGTCTATGCCGCGACGCGTTCTCGACCGGTGGTCGGCGCCGCTTAGTCGTCGTCGGGCCGTCGGCGCCGCTTGGTCTCGCTGCGCTGACGCTTCTCGGTCAACCGCCGTTCGACGGAACCCCGTGTAGGCCGCGTGGCCTTGCGTGGCTTCTGCACGACCAGCGCCCGCGACACGAGCTGTACCAGTCGCTCGATCGCGGCACGCCGGTTCTGCTGCTGACTTCGGTATTCGCCGGCCACAATGCGCAGCGCGCCATCGCTGTCCAGACGCGAGGCGAGGCGCGCCACGACCAGGTCGCGCTGCGCGTCGCGCAAGGCGCGCGTGTGGCGCACGTTCCACTGCAACGCGATCCGTGTGGCGCTGCGGTTCACATGCTGCCCACCGGGCCCACTGCCGGAAATCGCGGTGATCTCGAGTTCGGACGCCGGAATGCAGACGCCCGGCACCACATCCACGTCCTCCTGCGACGACGCGGTCATCTCAGCCCCCTCCCGGCGCGCGGCACGGCGCGCGCCGCAG
>CAITQY010000596.1 GCA_903894655.1 uncultured Gemmatimonadota bacterium | reverse complement strand
GCGTTCCGTCCCACGCTGTACGGCATCGTGTTGCTCATCGGCATTCTCGTGGGGCTCGAGATTCCGCTGCTGATGCGCATTCTGCAGGATCGGTTCAGCTTCAAGGATGTGGTCGCGAACGTGCTCACGTTCGATTACATCGGCGCGCTCTTTGCCTCCTTGCTCTTTCCGTTGCTGCTGGTGCCACGACTCGGGCTCGTGCGATCGGCCTTGTTGTTCGGCGTGATCAACGTGATGGTGGGGCTCTGGAGCACGTGGCTGTTCCGCGACGTGCTGCCGCGCAAGAACTGGCTGCGTGCCGGCGGAGTGCTGGCGTTGCTGGTGCTGAGTGCCGGCCTCTGGAAGGGACAGCGCATTACCACGCTGGCCGAAGAAGGCATGTACGCCGATCCGATCATCCTGGCCAAGGACACCCGCTATCAGCGCATCGTACTTACCAGCTGGAAGGACGATCTGCGCCTGTATCTGAACGGGCACCTGCAGTTTGCCTCGCGCGACGAATACCGCTATCATGAAGCGCTGGTCCACCCCGGCTTATCAGCGGCGACGGCGCGCGGCCGCGTGCTGGTGCTCGGCGGCGGCGACGGACTCGCGGTGCGCGAGATTCTCAAGTATCCCGACGTGCAGCAGATCACGCTGGTTGATCTCGACGAAGGGATGACGGCGCTCTTTCAGCAGCACCCGCGACTCACCGGCCTGAACGCCAACGCCCTTACCGACCGTCGCGTGCGCGTGGTGAATGCCGATGCCTTCACCTGGCTCGACAGCTCGGCGGTGCAGTTCGACTTCGTGGTCATCGATTTCCCCGATCCGTCCAACTACCACGTGGGCAAGCTGTACACGAGTGCGTTTTACCGGCTGGTGAAGCAGCACATCGCGCCGGGCGGCTTTCTGGTGGTGCAGAGCACGTCGCCGATGTTCGCGCGTCAGTCGTTCTGGAGCATCGTGACCACCCTCGAAGGCGCCGGACTGCGCACGTGGCCGTATCACGTGTACGTGCCAAGCTTTGGCGAGTGGGGCTTTGTGATTGCCGGGCTCACTAGCTATGCGCCGCCCGCCACGCTGCCCAGCGGCCTGCGCTATCTCACGGCCTCCACCGTCCCTGCGTTGTTCGACTTTCCGGCCGACATGCAGCGCGTGCCGGCGCTGGCCAACCGGCTGAATGATCAGGTGCTCGTTCGCTACTACGAGCACGAGTTCGACGCGATCAACCGGTGAATCTGTTCCGATGACCACGTCGCGTCGCGAGTTCGTGCGCGCCCTCGGCGTCATCGCGGCCGCACCCGCGCTGGTGGGGCTGACCGCCAAGGGCCGCGTGATCGGCGGGGGCTTCGTGCCCGATGGCAGCGCCGACGGCCACCTGCTTCGCGATGGTGCCGCGCGGAATCGACTGCGCACACGTGCCACACGTCGCACGGAACGCCGCGTGAAGGTTGCCATCGTGGGGGGCGGCATGGGCGGCCTCTCGGCGGCGTGGAAGCTCGATGCAGCGGGGATGCACGACTGGACGCTGCTGGAAATGGATAACCGCACCGGCGGCAACGCGCGCTCGGCCGATTATCGCGGGCAGCGCGCACCGTGGGGCGCGCATTACGTGCCGGTGCCGTCCGTCGACGCGGTGCACGTGCGGCAACTCTTCCGCGAACTCGGCGTGCTCGGCGCCGATGGCGTGTGGGATGAGCGCGTGCTTTGTCACACGCCGCAGGAGCGTATCTGGCAGCACGGCCGTTGGCACGAGGGGCTCGAGCCCACCGATGCCATGTCACGGGCGCATCGGGAACAGTTTCGTCGGTTCGAGGAGCGCATCGCCGAGTGGCGCCACACCGGCATGTTCAGTGTGCCCAGCGCCGACGGGCACGCGCGTCGACTCGCCGCGCATCGCGCCGGTGGAGCCGCCGCCAAACAGGCCGCGGCCGTGGAGGCGCTCGACACGCACACCGCGCTCGCGTGGATGACGCGCGAAGGCTTCGATGCGCCGGCGCTGCGCTGGTGGGTGGAGTACGGGACGCGCGATGACTACGGCGCGTCGCTCAG
>CAITQY010000595.1 GCA_903894655.1 uncultured Gemmatimonadota bacterium | reverse complement strand
GAGTCCACGACCCGAAAGCTGGGGCACGGCGACCCCGAACGACGCGACGAGGGGAACGAGAGGCAGCGTGATCTTGTCGCCGACGCCGCCGGTGGAGTGCTTATCGACCCGTGCCATCGTGAGATGGTCGAGATCGAGCATCGCGCCGCTGTGCAGCATGGCGTCGGTGAGCGCCCCGGTCTCGGTGCGGTCAAGCCCGTTGAAGTAGATGGCCATCGCCAAGGCGGCCATCTGGTAGTCCGGAATCTCGTCTGTCGCGTACTGCGACATGAGCGTGCGCCACTCAGCGGGAGTAATTCGACCGCCGTCGCGCTTTCGCTCGATCAGCGCGCGTGCCAACATTGAGTGCTCATGATGCAGCCAACCTACATCCTCGCGGTCCGCACCGCACGCCGCCTGGCACGACGCGCCGCGATTTGTCTCGCCGCCGGCGCCGCGGCGCTCGCCCTGCCCGGGCTGCCGCTCGCACCGCGAGCCCTCGCGTCGCAGAACGTCAGCGACCTGCTCAGCGCGGGAGACCGGGAGAGCGTGGCGCGCCGTCCGGGCGCGGCGCTGGGACATTACGAACGGGCCGTTCAGGCAGAGCCCAAATCCTACGCCGCACTCTGGAAAGCGGCCCGCGAAGCGGTGGACCTCGGTGAATTCGAGCCGAACGTCGAGACGCGCACGGCGTTGTACGGACGCGCCGCGGACTACGCGCGGCGAGCCGTGCAGGTGAATACGAACGATGCCGAAGGGCATTTCCAGCTGGCGCGTGCGGTGGGCCGTACGGCGCTCGCCGCCAACCCACGTGACCGGATAAAGTATGCCGTCGAGGTGCGCGACGAGGCGCTCAAGGCGCTTCACCTGCAGCCCAAACATCCCGGCGCACTCCACGTGCTCGGCGTGTGGAACGCCGAAGTGATGCGACTGAACGGCATCTCACGGGCCTTGGCGAAAACATTCCTGGGCGGGCAAGCGCTGGGCGCTGCCAGCTGGCCGGAAGCGATTCGCTACATGGAAGCCTCGGTCGTCGTGGAGCCGAATCGCCTCGTGCACCATCTGGATTTAGCGCGCGTGTACCGCGACGCCGGGCGTCGGAATGACGCGCGCGCCGCCTATCAGGCAGCACTGCGCGCTCCATTCCAGGATGCGAACGACGAGCAATACCGCAAAAGCGCCGACGAGGAGCTGAAGCGGCTCAGGTAAGCCGTACCGGGGAGCGCTGCGGGCCCGAGTGAACGGCCCGTGCGATCGCCACGATTCCACCCGACGCCCCGACAGCGGCGGATGACGCCTCTCTCTCCTCCAGATACATTCTTCGCATGAGCGTCGTTCCGTCCTCCACCGTGCAGCGCGCTGCGCATCTGCGCGATCTGCTGACGCGCGCGCAGCACGAGTACTACGTGCTCGACCGTCCCGCTTTGTCGGATGCCGAGTACGACCGGCTCTTTCGGGAGTTGCAGGCCATCGAGCACGAGTACCCCACCGTGCGCACGGGAGATTCGCCGACGCTCCGTGTCGGTGCGCCAGTGCAAAGCGCGTTCCAGACGCATCGGCATTTGGTGCGCATGCTCTCGCTGGACAACGCGTTCGACGATGCGGAGCTGCTCGCCTTCGAGCAGTCCATCGAGCGCGTGGTGGGGGCCTCGGTGCACAAGAGCGGCTACACGGTCGAGCTCAAGATCGATGGGGCGGCGATCGCGCTGACATATCGCGACGGCGTGCTGGTCGCGGGGACGACGCGTGGCGACGGGACGGAGGGCGAGGACGTGACGGTCAACATCCGCACGATTCGCGGGGTACCGCTCAGACTGCTGGGCGAGGGGCATCCGCCGCTGATGGAGATTCGCGGCGAGGTGTACATGCCGTTCGCCGGTTTCGAGGCCATGAACGAGGCGAGGGTCGCCGCGGGCGAGCCGGTCTTCGTGAATCCCCGCAACGCCGCGGCGGGCGCCCTGCGCCAGCTCGATCCGTCGATTACTGCGCAGCGTCCGTTACGCTTTTTCGGCTACGCGGCCGTGCTTCCCGACGGCAACGCGCCCGCACGCAGTCAGTGGGAACTGCTCGAGCAGCTGAGCGCGTGGGGCATGCCGGTGGCACCGCATCGTGAGCGATGCCACACGATGGCCGAGGTCTCCACCTGGGCGCACACGGTCGAACACGACACGCGGGCGACGCTCGGCTTCGCGATCGACGGTGGTGTGGTGAAGGTGAACGACATGGCGCTGCAGGACGAACTTGGCGTGCGCAACGATCGCACTCCGCGCTGGGCGATCGCGCGCAAATTCGCCCCTGACATGGCGGTGACCAAGCTGATTCGCATCGACGTGAGCGTCGGACGCACGGGTGTGCTCACGCCGTTCGCGGTGCTCGAGCCCGTGGATGTGGGCGGGGCCACGGTCACGTATGCCTCGCTGCACAATGCCGATCAGATCGCGAAGAAAGATCTGCGCGATGGAGACTGGGTGCAGGTGGTACGCGCCGGCGATGTGATTCCGTATGTGCTCGGGCCGG
>CAITQY010000594.1 GCA_903894655.1 uncultured Gemmatimonadota bacterium | reverse complement strand
GAGAGCGCCCGATGCAGCGCGCCGATCGTATGGGTGAACTGCGAAAAGGCGATGATCGGCGTACCGGGGTGCGCCTTGAGCAGGCCGCGCAGCGCCTCCGCACGTGCCACGTCTCCTTGCGCCGTCCGCTCATGGTGGTTGGCGAGCTGCGTAAGTGCCTCCAGATGCGCGTTCACGCGCTCGATGAGCGGTGCGCTCTCCACCTCGTGATTCGCCATGAGCTCGGGAAAGGCGAGCTGCACTTCGTGATCGCCCACCAGCCAACTCCGCAACTCGGCCTGCGTGGGATGTCGACCGGCGCGCAGCGCCTGAAGCAAGGCGTCGCCGCGCAGCCGCCGCTGACGCAACGCGTGCGCGAGGGCGGCGTCGCTGGAGCACCAGGCCCGCAGCAACCCCAGTCGGATGAGCGCGCCAGCCACGGCGCCATCATGGGCGGGCAGTGGCGCCGGCAGCGCGAGAATATGGGTGAGTGTGGCGCGGTCGTGCGGCATGGGCACTGGCGCGTGTTGCCGCACCTGCGGGCGCGTGGCGGAGCGGGTCGTGACTGCTGCCGGTGTATCTCCGTGCTGCGCTGCGCTTGCGGTCACGTGCGTTCGACGAATCACCACCTGTGCGAGCATGGTGTCCGACAGCAGATCGGCGCGCGATCCCAGAAAGAGCGCCAGCAGATTCCGCAGCTCCGCTGCGCGGTTATGCAACGGCGTGGCGGTCATCAAGAGGGTGTCGCACCCGGCGATGAAGCGCGCGACCGCGGTGTAGCGTGCGGTTCGGCGCGTGCGCAGGTAATGCGCTTCGTCGATGATGACGAGCGTGCGCCGTGGCGCGCGCTCGCGCACCATGCCCGGGGGCGCTTCGTCAGCCACGACGGCGCGGGGGGCGTGGTCCGGTCGGGAGAATCCGTGCACGGAGTGCAAGCGGATCTGTGGCAACTGGGCGTGCGTGATGGCCGTGCGCCACATGGGCTGCAGCGCCGCCGGCGCGATGACGTGCACCTGCGCGTACGCGCGGGCGACGGCGAGCGCCGTATAGGTTTTGCCGAGTCCCACATCGTCGGCCAGCAGCGCGCCGTGATGTTGGCGGATGGCCGCGTGAATGCGGGTGACGGCATCACGCTGGTGGGGCAGCAGGGTGATGTCGCCGAGTTCCGCCGCAGGCAGAGGGGCGATGTGCGTACTGACGAGGCGGGCCTGCACGTGGCGCGCATCGTGGAGAGACCACGTCATGGCGTATACCAGTCGAGCAACGGGGTGAGGAGGCGGAGCGGGACGTCGTAGGCATCGGCGACCGCCTGATCGAGTTCCGTCGTGCCCACGATCTCGTGGCGGGCGAGGCGTTGACCGAGCGGGGCGAGCAGGGTGCGCGCCCGAAGCCAGTCGTGGGGGACCGGCAGGGCGGCCACGGTCCAGCCGAGGAACCGTCGAAAGCCACCGCGGGCCGGTTCGGCAAGCACATCGAGCCAGGCGGCGGCAATGGTGGAGTTGAGCAGGGCGTCGAGTGCGTAGGCGTCGTCGAGCGAGGAGGTGCGGACCACGTAGCAGCTATTGAGCGGCACCGTGGGGTCGCCGGCGTCGAGCACGCGCGTGCGCAGTCGTTTGCCGATATCGGCCCACACCACGCGCGGCGTGTCGGCGCGGGCGGCTTCGGTGCGAAAGAGCGTCCACCAGGGCATGCGGGCGCGGGCATCGCGTCGGCTTTCGAGTCGGGGGCGCCAGTGCGCGAGCCACCGGGTGGTGGCGGGCGGCAGTATGCGTAGCGGGAGTCCATCGGCGCCGTGCGTCCAGAGAATGCGCAGTTCGTCGGCCGCGTGCGCCGTGCTGCCAACGGACGATCGCGTCGTGATGCCTTCACCGCGCAGCGCCGGGCGCAGCAGGCGGCGTTCGATGACGGCCGACCGTGACACCGGGGCCTTGCCGGGGGCGGGATTGTCGGCGGCGACGACCGTGGCCGAATCGTCGTCATGTTCGTGGGCGTGTACGAGGAATGCGGCATTGCAACCGCATTTCACGCCAAGCAGCGGACGTCCAAGAGGCGAGTCGCCAAGGGCCGGGCCGGCGGTGCGCAGCCGTTCGAAGGCGGCGTGGGCGGGTGGTGGGAGGAGGATCCACGGCGCGGCGGCATCGCCGTCGAGGGCGAGGCGTGATGGCGGCACTGGAAAGTGGCGTGCGCCGACCGCCGTGCTGATGAAGACCGCGATGTCGGGTGTCGCGGCGGGTGTCGCGGCGGGTGTGAGGTCGGCGCGTGGCTGTTTGCAGGCGACCAGCAGCGACGGATACGTCGCGGCGTCGAAGAGCGCGGGGGCGTCGCTCCAGTCGCGGATCGTGCGGATGCTGGCAACCTGCGTGATCGTGCGGCGAATGCCGCCACCCGAAAGGCTGCGCCAGAGTTTGGCGGGGACGAGCAGCGCGAGCGTCCCGCCGGGGGCGAGCAGTTCGAGGCTCCGTTCGATGAAGGCCACGGCTAGGTCTGGCTGTGACGCGAAGCCCACGCCGGCCCCGGCGCGGGCGGCCCCGGCGTGCCAAGGGGCGGCGCGCATACTGCGGAACTCGCGGCGCAGCTGTTCGCGCTCACGCGGGGCGAGGGCGTGCGGTCGGACCCAGGGGGGATTACCGATGAGCAGATCGAAGCCGCCGGCCGCGGCTACGTCGGCGAACGTGGTGAGAAAGCGGAACGGCAGCGCGCCGCCGTCGGCGAGCTTGGTGCGGGTCGCTGAGAGCTCGCGGCACTGCGCCCGCAGGGCCTCCAGTTTGGCGTGATCGTCGCGCGTGGGGGTGCGTCGGTGTCCGAAGAGATCGCGTGCACGGAGTATGCGCAGGAGCGCGGCGCGTTCGGCGCGGAGCGCGTCGCGTTGCGTGGCGAGGGCGGCCATCGCACGCAGCCGTTCTTCCCGCTGCAGGGCGAGCGCGATGGACTGCTTGCGTGGGCCGCTGGCCCGGGTGTAGCGCTCGCGCAGTGCGGTCAGGGCGCGGGCGCTGGGCGGGGCGAATCGGAAGTTGCCGCCGGCCAGTGAGTCGCCCACACGGATGTGATGATCCAGGTTGGGCAACGGCGGCACGCGGGTGATATCGGTTTCCGCGCACTCGATGACCACCGACAACCAGAGGCGCAGTTCGCACAGCCAGACGGCGACCGGATTGCGATCCACGCCGAAGACGCAGTGCGTGAGGATTTGTCGTCGGAT
>CAITQY010000593.1 GCA_903894655.1 uncultured Gemmatimonadota bacterium | reverse complement strand
GGTGTCACGCATAACGAAATATACAAACGGGCGGACGGAGGGACGAGAACGATTCGTGTACCTCGCGTAAGGGCTGCTCCGCAGATCCCACGCGGTCAGCCCCATTACGCCGTACTCGCCGTCCACGATGCCTTGAACGCGAAGAGCAGCCCAATGCCGGCCAGTGTGAGCATGGCGGACACGATGTAGGGAACGCCCGCGCCGTAGCCGTACAGCAACGCCGCCGTCAGCGGTCCGATGATCCGCGTGATCGACTGCAACGCTTGGCTGGCGCCCTGAATACGACCCTGGCTCTCCGGGCCCGCCGAGTTGCTCACCAGCGCATTCATCGCGGGCTCGAAGAAGCCGCTGCCCACCGAGTAACACCCGATCCCGCTCACGAAAAAGACGACGGTCGTGTGTTGCGGGACCAGCGCGAGGGCGACGTACGAGACGTCCACGGTGCAGAAGCCGAGCGAAGACCGTCCACACCGGATTAGGACGCGCGGTCGGTCTCCAACCGTACCGTCGCCCACGCCGCATGCTCTCGCACTATGACATCCTCGTCGGCGAGCATCGCCTCGAGCACCGCGAGATCCTCCGCGGTACCGACATTCCCCAGCACCACACACGCGTTCCGCTTGAGCATCCACAGCTTGGCGCGCTTGATGGCGCTCCCTTTGAACGCGGCCGCGTAGTCGGCGGGCTCCATCATCAGGATCTCACGGGCGAGTGCCCGGGTGCCCTCGCGTGAGCCGGCGTCGAGCAACATGTCCCGCGGACGGAACGCCTCCTCACGCAGCGAGGTCGTGAACGACACGTTCCACGGACACACCTCCTGGCAGATATCGCAGCCGTACAGCAGTCCGCCGATCTTCTCGCGCAGCGGCTCCGGAATCGCCCCGCGCAGTTCGATCGTGAGGTAGCTGATGCACTGCGTGGCGTCGAGCACGCGAGGGCCCGTGAACGCCTGCGTCGGACACGCATCGAGACAGCGCGTGCAGCTGCCGCAGCGGTCGGCGGCAAACGGGTCGTCGACGTCGAGCGCGATATCGGGCCCCAGCACCACGAACAGCGACGACAGGAAGAAGAACGAACCGGCTTTCGGGTTGATCAGCATGGTGTTCTTACCGAACCACCCCAGCCCAGCCCGCTGCGCGAGATCGCGCTCAAGAATCGGCCCACTGTCCACATACGGGCGCGCATCGATCGGACGCCCCAGCTCGGCCGCCAGCCAGTGGTGCAGCCCCCGCGTACGCTCGCGTAGCAGCTCGTGGTAGTCGTCGCCACGCGCGTAGCGGGCCACCGGGCCGCTGGGTTCACGGCCGCCGTACTGCGTGGCCAGCACGATGGCGTGGGTCGCTCCGACATGCGGTCGGTGGGTGTCCCGTCGTAACTCGGCGCCCTCGTCGGCGAGATACGCCATCCCGCCGTGATAGCCGGCCTCGAGCCACGCGTCGAAGGCGGCGCGGGTGGCTGGGGGCCCCAGCGTCGTGATCCCCGCGAGGTCGAACCCCAGGCCGAATGCCTGTGCCTTGAGGCGCCGCGTACGCTCGGCCGTGGTCGTGTGACGGCCCGCTGCGCCGCCCTCACCCATTACGGCTGGCGCCCCACCCAGCGGGCGAAGGCGATCACGTCGTCCGCCGGTGGAATCGCATCCTCCTCGCCATACGCCGTGTACATGCGCCACTTCACGTAGCTCGTGGCAGGCAGCGGCAGGAACGGAAACCGCCGGAACCAGTGTCGATGCCGAAACCGCCAGGCCACGCGCAGCAAGTCGATGGCCAGCAACGGGTTGACGATCGCGCGCAGCGTCAGCGTGAGGGAAAGGCGGATCCACGGCATGCCAGAATATACATACGCCGCGCCCATCCCAGCGCGGTCATTACTTTTCGCCGGTCCTCAACCCACGATCGCGATGACCCTCGACGAGTATCAGGAACTCGCCGCCCGCACGCTCGGGCGCGACCGCACGCACGAACAGCAGCTCGCCAACGCCGCCCTTGGCCTTACGGGTGAGGCCGGCGAAGTGGCCGAAGTGATCAAGAAGCATCTGTTTCACGCCACGCCGCTCGATCAGGATGCGCTCGCGAAGGAACTCGGCGACTGCCTCTGGTACATCGGCGCGTTCGCCACGGTGCTCGGGCTCAGCATGGACGACATCGCGCAGCGTAACATCGACAAACTGCGCAAGCGCTACCCCGAAGGGTTCGACACCGAACGCAGTCGCAATCGCACTGAGTAGTGGGTCGCGGGATCGGCGTCGCCGGATGGACTCACGTGAGTTTGGAGTGGTGAGTGGAAGTTTGGAGTCATGAGTGAGCCGACTGTTTTGGCTTGCCTCACGACTCGGAACTTCAACTCAGTATTCGAAACTCATCGGCTGCTCGGCCACCGCCGCCCCCTCCGCCCACGGTCAGCGCAGGAACGACCGGCCGTCGTACGGAATGTCCGATGTCACACCCAGCAGATCCAATGCGCTGGGCACGACGTCGGTCGTGCGTTGCGGCAGATGCGTCACGGGCCCATCGAGCAGCAGCGGCACCAACATCTGCTCGCGCAGCAGCGCACCATGCGTGGACACATGCGGCGTCGGTTCGAAGCGCGCCCGTAGATCCCATCCGCGGGCTGCCGACACCACGATGTCGCCCGCTCTCGGCGACGGCACCAGCGTGGAGAGTTGCACGAGCGCGTCGGCGTACGGCGAGTCAGCGCCGGCCAGCCAGGCGTCATTGGCGTCGAGATCGGACAACGCTCCACCAAGGTGCAGCGGGTCACCATTTATGGGATGATAGCACCAGCGTGCATCATGCCCAGCGTGCGAGCGCACGATGTCAGCGACGCCGTCGTGTTGGTGAAACACACGCACGATGTCCGCACGCATCGCCACCGCGAGCAATCCGGTGGAAGGTCGCTCGAGCATCGCCTCGAGGGTCGATTGCCAACGCGTAGTCAGGGCAGGCCACCATTGGCGTGTGCTCCGTGCGGGATCGAGATACACATGCCCCATGGCATTCCCGCCCACCATGAGCGCGATATCGGCGCCGCGCATGCCGAGCTTCGGGTGCGCGAGGACCCGATGACCGCGCGCCGATAGCCAGCCATGCAGGTCTTCATGCTCCGCGACGTCGGCATGGCCGTGATCACCCACAACCCAAACGCGGAGTCCCTCGGCCCAGCCGCCGGCGGTGGCAATCGCCTGTGCCCGTGCAATGGCCGTATCGACGTCACCGATCGCGGTGCGCACCACCGCAGAGTCGCTGCCGAAGGCGTGCGACAATTTGTCCGGACTGAGAATGCCGAGCATCGACAGCGTGGGACGCGTGCGGGTGAAACGCCGAAAGAATTCGCGCACAGCGGCCTGCTCTACGCGGCGCCACGCCTGCGCGTCGCCGCGGAAGTGCGCCCAACCGGCGCGGAGCGACCAGCCGATCCCGCGTCCTATGCGGCCGTGCGTCGCGCCGCGCGCGATCATCATCAACCCGGCGAGCGAGGGCTGCACGAGATCGTACAGCGTTGGACTGCTTGGATCGAGATCGCCGTCCACATGCCAGATGTCGATGCCCGAATAACTGCGGGCCTGCGCGAAGGACCATGGCAACGAGCGCGCCCGGTCGAACCAGCGGAGCCCGGGCATGCCTACTGAGGCCGGATGTCGTCCCATCACGAAGGGCGCGTACGCGGGCCCCGTGACCGACGGGAACGATGTACTGATCGTGTGCAGTCCGCCCTTCTCGCGCAGACGCGCCATCGCCGGGAGATTGCCGCGATCCAACTCCTCGGCGAGCACGTCGGGGCGCACGCCGTCGGCCACAACCAACAGCAGTCGGGTGGTCACGGTCGTATCGTCAGACATCAGTCCTGCCAACGTCCACGTGCTCCTCATGGCGAAAAAGCGACCGTCACCGCCTCGTACGGCAACCGGCAAGAAGGTCTCGACCGACACCCGCGCGCAAGCCGAGCAGGCATCGCGCGACGGCTTGGTGGAACGTACCGAGGATGGGCACCGCAAGACGGAGCGCGAGCGGAGCGCCGAGCGGCCGAGCCTCGTTCGCTGGCAGTAAACCCGATTGACTTTGTCTGAATTGGTATGTTAGTCTGCGAGCACACTTCATGAGAAGCGTTCTCAACTAACGTATTTATGTCTTTCGTGCTCCTTTTTGCCACCGTCGTCGCCACCGCTCCCCTCGTTCAGGATACCGCCCGCAGCCCCCGCACCGCGGCGGACTCGGCCGCAGCCCAAGCGCTGTTGGCGGTACGCGTGTCGGCCGACCGTGCCTCGCGCACGCAGTACCGGGTCACCCACACGCGCTCGTCCACCCGCACCCTGACGCCGCTGCGCGAGGTCCCGCAATCCATCACGATGCTCGGGCCCCAGGTCCTGCGCGATCTCGGGTTGCAAACGATGGCGCGCGCCATGGAATACGTGCCGGGCGTGACGATGGGGCAGGGTGAAGGACACCGCGATGCGCCCACGATACGAGGACAAAGCACCACCGCTGACTTCTTCGTGGATGGGGTGCGCGATGATGCGCAGTACTTCCGCGACAGCTACAACGTGTTGCAGATCGAAGCGCTCAAGGGTGCCAATGCGCTCGCCTTCGGTCGCGGCGGCGGTGGTGGCGTGATCAACCGCGTCATGAAGCAGGCCGAGTGGACGCCAACGCGGAGTGGTCGCCTGGAAACGGGTTCGTACGATGAACGTCGCTTCTCGCTCGATGTCGGGCAGGGACTCACCTCGCAGC
>CAITQY010000592.1 GCA_903894655.1 uncultured Gemmatimonadota bacterium | reverse complement strand
GCGATGGTGGGCTGGGTGCTGTTGGCGTTCACCGCCGCGCGCTTTGCCGGCATGGGGTTCAATCGCATCGTTGATCGTGATGTCGATGCCATCAACCCGCGTACGGCCAAGCGCGAGCTACCGGCGGGTACGCTGTCATTGGCGCAGGCCAAAGGCGCGGTGGCACTGGCCAGTGTGTTGTTCGTGATGGCGTCGTGGCGGTTGAATACGCTCTGCCTCGTGCTGTCACCGGTCGCGCTGCTTTGGGTGCTGGGGTACAGCTACACGAAGCGCTTCACGCGCTATTCACACCTGTGGCTTGGTCTTGGACTCGCCATCGCGCCGGTGGGCGGCTATCTGGCCATCACTGGGGCGTGGAGCGACCCGTGGTGGTTCTTGTGTGTCCTGGCGCTGGCTGTCGTCTGTTGGAGCGGTGGGTTCGACATGCTGTACGCGCTGCAGGACGCCGAGTTCGATCGCACGAATGGACTGCACAGCATGCCGTCGGCGATCGGCGTTCCAAACGCCATTCTCTTTTCGCGCACGTTACATGTGATCGCCGTGACCTGCCTGTCGGTGGTGGTGTCCACGCAGCCACTGGGCGCGGGCGTACCCGCTGTGCAGGCGGTGTTATGGGGCGGTGTGGCGTTCGTCGCGGCGATGCTGGTGTGGGAGCATCGCATGGTGAAAGCCGATGATCTCACCAAGCTCGACGCCGCGTTCTTCACGATGAACGGCATCATCTCGCTCGGCTTTCTCACGGTGTTCGCGGTCGCTCGCTTCCTCGCTTCCGGATCCGTCGCATGACGCAGCTGACCGTTCGACATCCGGTTGTGCTGGCGATTACCGGCGCCTCGGGGGCGCCGTACGCGGTGCGTCTGCTGCAACAGCTGGTGTTGTTGCAGGTGCCCACGTGGCTGATCGTGTCGAGTCACGGATTCCGCCTGCTGGCCACCGAAAGCGACATCCCCGACCTGCAGACACTGCGGGCGCACGTTGGGGCGGAGGCGTTCGACGCCTACGTCACGGTGTTCGACGACAACGACCGCGGTGCCGCGCCGGCATCGGGGTCGGCGCGCTGGAGCGGCATGGTGGTGTGCCCCTGCAGCATGGGCACCGTGAGTGCGATCGCCCACGGCACCTCACGCTCACTCGTGGAGCGCGCGGCCGATGTGGCGCTGAAAGAGCGGCGGAAGCTGATCCTCGTTCCACGGGAAACACCGCTGTCGCTGATTCACCTCGAGAATCTCACGCAGGTCACGCGGGCCGGTGCCACGGTGATTCCGGCGGCGCCGGGCTTTTACCACAAGCCGGCCAGCATCGACGATCTGGTGGATTTCATCGTGGCGCGGATTCTCGATCATCTCGACGTGGAGCACACGCTGGGCAAGCGCTGGGGCGGCGAGGTCGCGTAGCCGGGGGCGCGGGGCGTTCCGTTTCGAGGGCCGAGTCGTCGGAAGGCAGATGCTTGTATTGCGTTTGGAGTCCACGCCCCGGGGCTGAATGCCGCAGATCAAAATTGAGCCGATCAGACTCACGCCCGACACGTACCGCCACGAGTTCAAGACCAAGGC
>CAITQY010000591.1 GCA_903894655.1 uncultured Gemmatimonadota bacterium | reverse complement strand
CGAGCCGACGCGCACGCAGGATCGTTGCTTCGCGCGCTGGCCTCACGGATCGCCAGCGCCACGAAACCCGCTCGGTACTGAGGACTGTCGTTGCTGAATTCTGACCACTATACCCAGTCCGACGCCTGACGCCTGATCACTGATCACTGAGTCGCGCGTTCCCGCCGGCGCTCACCGCTGTAGCCGCAAGCGTTGGAGCTCCTCGAGTACCTGAATGTCGGCGATGTCCTGCAGTCGCCCGGTGCGCTTCGACGCAATCAGCGATTCAATCGAGACGGTAGGAACCGGTACGCCGTCGATGGTGAACACCGCCAGGTCACGTTCGGCGTCGGACCATTGCAGATTCCAGGCTCGCGTGAGGATGTCGACGTTCGGCGTGTCGCCGATCATGGTGACGACACGCGAGATGATGTCGGACGCCGAGAGTTCCGACGCCACACCGAAGGGCAGCGCACTCAGTGCCCGCAAGACGCGCTCGGCGTTCTCGAGTGTCGGGTCGATCAGAATATCGATGTCACGTGTCGCGCGGGTTGTTCCCCAGAGCTGCATCGCGATCGCCCCTACCACGAGATAGCGCGCGCGTTCGCGGTTCAGCAGGAGGCATACCTCTGCCAACTGGCTGCGCGGCAGCGTCATGGCGACGTGCCGCCGGCGCGCTGGCGCGCCATGAACTCGTCGAACGAGGCGAATCGTTGCGGCTCCCCGGCCGCGTCGGTGCTGCGCGACGTCGCCTCCGCCTGCCGGACGCGCTGGTCCGCCGTCAGCGTCAAATCACGGTGGAGTTGGGCGCGCCGTGCGTCGCCGAGGTCCTGTGACGCGCGTTCCTCGTCGACCGCGGCGGCGTAGCGGCGGACGGCCTCGGCGACGATCCAGCTGCGCGACCGGTCCTGCTGCTGGGCCATGCGATCGGCTGCAGCCAGATCCGCCGCGGGCAGTGTGATGGCGATACGGGCGTAGGGGCCATTGGATGACATAGCGAATCATACTCAGTATTACTCATTGCTGCTACCGCTCCAAAACGTGTTCGGCTGCGGCGGCGATACGACGCAGTCGCCCGGGGTAAAGATTCAGTTGTCAGTAAACAGGCGTCTGGCGTCTGACTGGGTATAGCGGTCAGAATTGAGCAGCTACAGTGCACAGTATCGAGCTATTTGGTGGTGTCGTACGACGGTGCGGCGGAACGCAATGCGAGCGGCGCGCCCGCGAGATCGCCCGGTTCACGCGCTGGCCTCACGGATCGCCAGCGCCACGAAACCCGCTCGGTACTGAGGACTGTCGGTGCTGAATTCTGACCACTATACCCGGTCTGGCGCCAGACGCCTGTCCACTGATCACTGAGCACTGACTCGCGCGTTTCCGCTGTCGTACGCGCAGTCCCGTGCGATCAGAACGTGTATCGCACTCCCGCCTGAATCTGTCGCGGATCGCCTAGCCCGCTGCGAATCGTGCCGTCGAAGTTGAACAGCAGTGATCCAAACGCGGGGTCGCGGAAATTGTTGCGGCCGAGCACGTTGAAAATCTCGAGTGTGGGCTCGAGGTGCTGTCCACGCTTGAAATTGAGCGGACGGGACAGCTTGAGATCCCACGTGGCGAACTCGTTGCCACGGCGCAACGTGTTGCGGTCCAGGATCGTGCCATTCGCGCAGACGCGATCGCTCGCGGCGGCCGCGCGCTTGCCGCTGGGCCGATTGTTCTCGCACTTCTCGCTGATGGGCTGTGCCGATGCGTAGCTCACCCGATTGTTCAGCAGTAACGCGCCGGGTAGACGCGAGATCGTATACAAATTGAGCCGGTGACGCTGATCGCGATCGCTGTAGCCGAACTCGCGGTCCAAGCGGCTTGCGTTCGCGTAGCGGAACACAAACGGGTCGCGCTCGTTGTCGTCGTCCGATCTGTCCCACCCGAGCGTGTAGTTGAAATCGAACTGCAGCGCGGTGCCGGTACGACGTGCCAGACCGATCGTGAGGCCGTGGTACTCACTGCGGGCGCTGCTTTCCACCGTGGTGAGATCGCCGATGCCGTTGCCGTTCGGCAGTCCGGTGGAAAACGGTGCACCGAACACCGCATCGTTGCGGTTCACGAATCGCGTGAGTCGATCCGACTTGGCAAAAGTATACGAGGCCGAGGCGACGAGCCCCTGCGGACCGAACGCCCGCTCATAGGCGGTCGACGCGCTGAAGGTGCGCGGGTTCCGGTAGTCCTTGTCGACCACGAAGATGCCCGGCTGGAACGGCACACTGTTGGCGGCGGGGGCAGGCAACAGCTCGTCGATGCGCGGTGGACGGCCAAGGGCGCCGGTGAGGGCGCTGTTCCGGAAGATGGTCTGACCGATGGATCCGTTGTTGTTGCGGACCGCCGCGAAGTTGAGTGCGGCCACGCGCGCGTTGTACACGCCGGCCGAGGCACGCAACACTTCCCGCCCGTCACCAGCCCGATCCCACGCCACGCCGAACCGCGGCTGGAACATCGTGAGGTCGGACGGAATGGTGCCATCCGAAGGAAACGTGTAGCTCCCGGTTGCATTGGTGACCGTCTTGCCGATGAAGGGCGCGAAGAACACCTGACTCGGGTCGGTCAGCACGCTGGGCTGTTGCTGTGCTTCCCACCGCACCCCGTAATTCACCGTGAGGTTGGGTGTGGGCTTCCACGTGTCCTGCAGGAAGACGGCCATGTCGACTTGCGCGAGCGACTGCGTCCCCGATTGTTCGACCGTGCGTCCGCCCACGCCGGCCTGCTGCAGATACAGCAACACGGGCCCGCTGATAGTGCTCCCGGCCGGGCATGCCCCAGTGTTGTTCGACGTGCCGTTGGAGCACTGCACGTAGCCATTGCCCTGCCGCGCGTAATTGATGAATCCCGAGACGCCGTTGAAGATGAATCGACCGTTCGCAAAGCCCACGAACGTTTGTGTCGAGTTCACGAGGTTCACCTCGGCGCCGGCCTTGACGAGGTGATTGCCACGCACAGCGCTCACGTTGTCGAGCAACTGGATGCGGGTGTCGTAATACTCCACGGGAATGAAGAACGGGCGCCCCACGCGGAAGGCACTCCCGAAGTCCATGGCGATATCGGGGAAATCGCGACCCCCGGGTAGCGTGGGCGCGTCGTACTCCCGCGGCCGGTCCTCACGCGACAGCTGAACGCGCAATTCATTCGACAGTGTGTTGGTCAGCTGGCTCATCAACGACCCGCTCAGGGCATGGCTGAAGCTGCGCTCGATGGCGTTAGCGCTCGCTCCCCACGTGTCGACGTCAAACGTGCCATTCACCTGGCGGCTGTTAGTGAAGTTGTACTTGGTCGACAGGAAATTCCGGTCGTTCAATCGCACGTCGACCTTGGCCAGGAACACCTGCGCGTCGTTGGTGCGGTCGATCGGTGCAAAGTCATTCGCGAGCGCGCCGCCAAACGCCGTGCTCAAAAACGTGGTCAGGCTGTCGAACGCCGCACTGCGTGCACGATTCTGCTGCTTCGTTTCGGTAAACGACTGCTGGTCGTAGGCGGCGAAGAAGAAAGCCTTGTCGCGAACGATCGGCCCGCCGAGCGTGAATCCGAGCTGGTGCTGTCGAAAATCGGGATTGAGCGTCACGCCATTGCCCTTCAGATCTCCGGACAGCGCACCGTTCTTGCCGAAATAGTGCGCGGTGCCCTTGAGGGTGTTCGTGCCACTCTTGGTCACCACGTTCACGAATCCGCCAGCCGAGCGTCCGAACTCCGCGTTGGCGCCCTGGCTGGTGACCACGAGCTCCTGCACCGCATCGAGATTGAAGGTGAAGGGCGGGCGTTGTCCGCCGCGCTGCTCTCCGAAGAACGGATTGTTGAAGTCGGCTCCGTCCACGCTCACGTTGTTGTAGATGCCGCGCTGGCCGGCGATCGAGAGCGCGTCGCCGTCGGGGCCCTGCGTGATGGCGACACCGGGTGTCAGCAGGGTGAGCGACAGGAAATTGCGCCCGTTGTTCGGAATACTCTTCACGGTTACTTCGGACAGCGTGGACGACAGCTCGGTGCGCGACGTGTTGACCGGGGTTGTCGTCTTGTCGGTCACCTTCACGGCCGCCAGTGCCGTGACGCGGCGCTCGAGGGTGAATGACGATTCCACCACTTGGCCGACCCGCACGACGATGTCGCTGCGTGACATCGCATCGAATCCGACGGCGCGTACGGTCACTTCATAGCGACCGAGGGGCAGCAGCGTGGCGACAAACAATCCCCGCTCGGACGTACGGAGGGTGCGGGACACATTCGTTTCTTGATGGCGGAGCGTCACGACGGCGTTGGCAATCGGCCCGCCGTCGGTCTGCGCGGCAACACCCCGAATGACGCCCGTGGTGGCTTGCGACTGCGCGCTCGCCGTCGGTGCGTGACCCACGGCGGCCATGAGCGCCACAACCAGCGCCACCAATATTCTCACGGGCGAACTCGACATCGTGCCACT
>CAITQY010000590.1 GCA_903894655.1 uncultured Gemmatimonadota bacterium | reverse complement strand
GCCGTCCCGCAGCGCCAACCTGCGGGGCTTCATTGACCACCGGCACGACCAGTCGGCGTTCTCCATTCTGGCCAAGCTCGCTCAGGTTTGCCTGCTGTCCGCCGTCGAGCAGGAATATCCCTCCGGCGATGGTCAGTGGGACTGGGCGGCGCTGGCGGCATTTCCGGTCCATTGCAGACGTGATCGCCAGCCGTCGCGAACGGGGGTGCGCCGGGCCCGCTGGCGTGCAGCCGGACACGCGGCGATGGAAAAGCTTGGCCGCCTGATTCGCCCCCTCCAGTCGCCAAACACATGACCAGTCCGCCTCTGACTCGACAGATCTTGCTGTCGGTGATCACGCCGGTTTTCAACGGCATCGAGACGATCCAGCGTTGCCTGGACAACGTGCGTGAGCACGCCGGGGAATCGTATGAGCACATCCTGGTGGACGGGGGATCGACCGACGGAACGCTCGAGGTCATTCGCGCTGCCATGGGCCACGACCCGCGGATTCGCCTACTCACCGGTCCCGATCGTGGGCAGTCGCATGCGTTGAACAAGGGGCTGGCCGAGGCGGCAGGCGCCGTGATCGGAGTGCTCAACGTGGACGATGAGTACCTAGCGGCCGGGCCGTGCCAGGCGGTGGCCGCCCTGAGTCGGGCGCCCGAGCCCAGCTTCTACTGGGGCGCGTGCGAGATCGATGACGCGAGGCACGGCAGGTCTATTCAGCAGCCGTGGCAGCTTGAGGCATGGCGACTGCTTGCCGGGTGGTCCGTCGGGCAGCATCCGGTGAATCCGAGCAGCTACTTCTATCATCGGTCGCTGCATGCGGCTGCCGGTGGGTTTCGTGAAGACGATCATTTTGCGATGGATCTGGAGTTTATCGTGCGGGCTACGCCGTACCTCCAGTCGGTTATCTGCTCATCGCAGGTGATCGGGCGGTTCCACCTCACGCCGAGCACCAAGACGTACTCGTTCATGCAGCGGCAGGACAAGGCGGCCTACGAGCATCGACTGCTCGATCCCCTGCGCCGTCGGCTCTCCGCGTGGCAGCGGCTCAAGAGCGCCGCGGCGCGCCGCTACCCACGACTTGGGCGGCGACTGCCCTGAGGCGGCGCGCGGTTGCCGGTGGGTCTGTCCCATGACTATTTGAATGTGGGGCGGTACCTCCATCCTGCGCGTGTTGATCCCGGCGAGGATGTGCACGCCAACATCGAGGACACCACTCATGCGAACTGTGCGCGTTGATCCCCGCGCGCACCAGTCAGCGACGCCGGCCGCCGTACAGGTCGAGGCCCCGGTAGGCGACGACATCCTCGCGCTGTTCGGGCCGGAGATGGCGAAGGACAGTCTCTGTGGCGGGAAAACCCGGTGCGGGGCGCCAAGATTCCACGGGAAAAGAACGTGTGTCGTCCGCGTCTTCAGGCGGGCGAGTATGAGCAGATGCTGGCCGTGGCGGGGAAGGTCTCCCCCCTGTTTGAGCTGGCGCTGGTGATGTGTTACGAAACGGGACACCGACTGAACAGTGTGCGGCAGCTTCGCTGGCAGGATGTGGACCTCCGGGCAGAGCACCATGAGACCGTGCGCTGGGTCGGTGAGCGGCAAAAAACGAAGGTCGAGCACGTGACGCCACTCACGCCGGAGGCGGTCACGGCACTGAAACGGGAACGTGCCCGACGGGCGACGATCGGAGAGGGATGGATTTTCCCCGCCACGAGATCCACAACCGCCGCCGATCGTGGTCTGTTCTACAAATGGTGGGAGAAGGCGCAACAGCTCGCGGAACTCCCAGACCATCCCGGACGCTTCCACAAGTTCCGTCGGCACCTGGCATCGCGGCTGGTGCCTGCCCCACTCTCGGTGGTGCAAGTGCTCGGTGGATGGGAGTCGCCGCACGTCGTGGTGCGGGTGTACCAGCACGCCAGCATCGAGCAGCAACGCGACGCCATGTCGCAGTACTTAGGGCAGGCGAAGGTCGGCTAAGGCGCCGCCTCGACCAATCCACAACCAATCCACAAACGACGGTCATTCCCGCACAAAACGAAAGCCCCGCAAGGATGGCTAACTCCTTACGGGGCTTACGGATGGAGTGAGATTCGAACTCACGGTACGCTTTCACGCACACACGCTTTCCAGGCGTGCGCCTTAAACCACTCGGCCATCCATCCTGGGACTACCACTGCCACTGCTTCCTGATAGCCGAACGCGCCGACGCGGGGGTCCACGACGGCGCGTCCTTTCCCTGATCCTGCTTGCTGACGTGTCACACATGCAGCAGCTGCTGCAGCGGACAGGGTGAGATTCGAACTCACGATACCGTTGCCGGTACGCCGGTTTTCGAGACCGGTGCCTTCAACCACTCAGCCACCTGTCCCACGGGACGAATGTCACAAAGCTGCTGCCAGTTTTATGCTCTTCATCCGGGCTGGCCAACCACACGCCGTCCGAATCCCGCAGAGTCTGGATACCTAATCGTCCAGCCGACCCGATTCAAGGGTTGGGCGCGACCTCACGACGCCGGAGGCGCCGTGATCCGCGCCAGCTCCGCCTCGGCCGCCACCGTGCCAAAGGCACCCCACTGGCCGCCTTCTACGATGCGCCGCCACAGCGCCTCGCCCTCGGCTTTCCGCCCGTTGTACCAGTGCCAGTTGGCTACACCGTACGCCGCCGACGCGTCCTTCACGGATAGCTCGCCACTTGGGGCGGCGGTGAGCACAGAATCGGCCGGCAGCTCGCCCTTGTACAGCAGCATCAGCCGGTGATACGCCTGATTCTCGATGATCGTCATGTCGCGCGTGATGGGTACCAGCACCTGCGCGGCCTCGGCATCCCGCCCCGAGCGGCGCAGCGACATGTAGAGCCAATGCGCCATCGACACGCGGCGGTCGTCGTTGGTCGCGGAATCCACCTCGAACTGGGCGACGCGCGCGGCGGCCGTGAAATCGCCCATGAGATAGTGCGCGAG
>CAITQY010000589.1 GCA_903894655.1 uncultured Gemmatimonadota bacterium | reverse complement strand
GCAGCGTCTGCTATTGCTGCAAGACCGCGCTGGCCGTGTCGGGCGATGCCGTGTACGCGGCGTGGCGTCACGTGTATCCCAGTGGAGAGCGCGACATCGCGTTCACGATGTCGACCAATGGTGGTCGTACCTTTGCCGCCCCGCTGCGCGTGAGCGACGACCACTGGAAGCTCGACGGCTGTCCGGACAACGGACCGGCCATGGCCATCGACGCCTCGCGTCGCGCGCATGTGGTGTGGCCGACGACCGCCGAGGGGAAGAACGCCACGGCGAAAGATGCGATGGCGTTATCGATCTATTACGCGGTGTCTCGCGACGGCAAGCCGTTCAGCCCGCGTACGCGCGTGCCCACACGTGGGCCGGCGTCGCATCCGCAAATCGTCTTGCTGCCGACCGGCGCGTCGCTGGTGGCGTGGGATGAGGTCATCGACGGCACGCGTCGCCTTGGGCTCGCCCGCGCCACGGTGAACGCGGCCGGCGCCGTCAGCTTCACACCGGTGGCGGCGCCCGACGCGGGAGCGGGACAGTGGTACCCGTCGCTGGCCGCCTCCTCGAATGGTGCGGTGATCACGTGGGTGCGGCAGCTCGAGCGGGGGAGTACGGTCGCGGTCGCGGTGGTGCGCTAAGCAGCACACGTTTGGCACGCTCCCCACGGCGGCAATCCACGTGACGCTTGCCGAGCGGATGCACGCCGCCGGGCGACTCCAGATTTCGCGGGTGACACGGACTCGCCAATACCGAGTTACAGCACGGCACCACCGAGGGCGCGCGTCATCAACATCGTCCCCTCGACACCCGTGATGGCCGAGAACACGAGCTGGCCCTCGTGCGAGAAGTCGCAATACGACGCCGTCGCCACGTGCTGAAACCCGACCTTGCGAAACACGTGTTGCGACACCGCACCGGTCGCTTCCGTAACCGCCATGAGATAGCCACGGCGTTGTGCCTGGGCTAGGCACGACGCCACGAGGTGGCCCGCGATACCGCGTGACCCAGCATGTTCCGCGACACCGAGCATGAATAGATGGGCATGCGTACCCGGCACAACCGCGGTCGCCGAACGATATTGCGCATCAAGTCCGTCCAACAGCGCGCCGATCGGCGCGAACATCGGTGCCACGTCTTCAATGCCCGGTGGAGGCGCCGTGCCGAAGTCGTCCGCGAGAAGGACGCCCACCAGCGGTCCACGCGAGGACTCGGGCGCGGAAAGGCGGGCAACGATCGTCAGTTGCTCCGCGAGTGCTTTGGGGGCGAGCGCCGCGACCATGTGTGCGACCTGCGATGCCGGGAGCTTTGCGGCAACCGCCATCGGTTCAAAACGGCTGAACGCCTCGGCTAACAGCATGACCATGTGTGGAACATCAGTCTCATCGAGCAGACCGTACTCCACACCCTCAGCAACATGGAGCAATTTCATTGGCGAGGCCGCGAACGACGAACCGCCAACGTCGGCGGACGCCACGTGGCCTTGTCCCCCTCGACGCCCAGCTTCGCACTCACGATCTCGAGGCGCTCGGCCTGCACAACAACCAACACCACGCTCGTGTCGCGATCCGGGTAGAACGTGCTCCACGTCGGATTCCAGTGCGCGTCTTTCGTGGCGCGATCGCGGACCACCCGCGCGCGTCCCACCAGCGCGACATAGCTCTGCGTCACCGGGTCGAAGTAGTGCAGCACCACGTGCGGATGCCGGGCGATCTCCGCGACCTTGCGCGTGCGTGGATTGGTAGCAAACCACACCGCCCAGCTGCTGTCAGGTGCCATCGGCTGCACGGTGCGCGCTTGGGGATGACCCTTCGCGTCGGTCGTGATGAACGTGGGATAGGCCACGCTGGCCACGATCTGCCGCGCCGCCGCCTCGAGCACCGCAGGCGTGAGTGGTGGAGGAGGGCGCTCGGGCGTCACCTGCGCCGAGAGCAGCATGGGTGCCGCACACAACACGGCGGACAGGATACGCATCTGACGTTCCAGAGAGAGACAAAATAGGCCTTCGCGCAAAGTCATCCTGGGCTACCAGTCGGTCGGCGCGTAGTCCTTCAGGAACTGGCCCCACACATGCACGCCGCTCGACACACCGGCAATGATGGGATCGACGATGCGTGCCGCACCATCCACAATATCGAGCGGCGGGTGGAAGCGGTGGTTCTCCACCTTTCGCGCTGCAATCTCTGCCACGTCCTCGTCGGTCACCCAGCCGGTGTCCACGCTGTTCATGTGGATGCCGTCCTGTTGATAATCCGCCGCCGAAGTCCGCGTCATCATGTTGAGCGCCGCCTTGGCCATGTTGGTGTGCGGATGCCGCGTCGTTTTGTTGTTGCGATAGAATTGCCCTTCCATCGCCGACACATTCACGATGTGCTTGTCGTGGTTTGCCGTGCGCAACATGAGCGGCTTGAGCCGCGCATTGATCAGGAACGGGGCGATCGCATTCACCAGCTGCACTTCCAGCAACTCCACGCTCGGCACTTCATCCATCAGCAGCCGCCACGAGTTCCGCTCGCGCAAATCGATCTGCTGCAAATCCTGATCGAGCTTTCCGGCCGGGAAGAGTTGATGTGCCACGAGCATGTCGTCGGGCACCAACGGCACTTGCGACAGCTCCGCGGCGTGCGTGATCCCCACGCGATTCAATGCGGCGCCGCTCTGCACCACGGCGGCACTGCTGCCCGCATCGGGGTCGGGAAGCAGCTGCGCCCCACGCAGCCCTTCATACGCGCCAAGGATCTTGCGCGCCGCCGTCGATAGCGTACTCGCGGCCGCCGACTCGCCGTCCATCATGTGCGCGTAGAACGCGGGCGGGCGACGCACCGTCTGGCAGGCGTTGTTGATGATGAAATCGAGGCGCGATTCGGTGTGCGTGAGCTCGCGACAGAACGCCTCCACACTCGGCGTGTGTCGCAGGTCGAGCCCGAAGATCTCTAGGCGATCGCTCCACGCATCGAAGTCGGGCTCCGCCGCGTAGCGCATGGCCGAGTCGCGTGGAAAACGCGTGGTCACCAACAGGCGCGCGCCGCAACGCAGCAGCTTGAGTCCCGCCTGATAACCGATCTTCACACGACCGCCCGACAGCAGTGCGGTGCGTCCACTCAAGTCCACCAGTTCCGTGCGCTTGGCGAAGTTGAACTCGCCGCACGGCAGGCACATCTGGTCGTAGAAGTGATGAATCGTGGTGAACTTCTGCTTGCAGATGTAGCAATGCTGCGGCACGATCGCTTCGAGCGCGTCGTCCTCGCGCAACGCATCAGTCGATGTCCCCGAGGCGCCGTCGCCTAACAGATACACGTTGGGCGTCGTGAACACCGGCTTGCGACGCAGTTCGCGAATGCCTGTTTCCTGCAGCACGCTGTCGTCGCGACGGGCCGCATCGAGCTTCCGCTGCTTGCTGGTGGCTTTCACCATGGAGCGACGGGCGCGCGCATCCGGGTGAAACACGTGACCCACCGCGTCGAGGAAGCGCTGACGCTCCTCGAACGGGACGTGCACCAGCCGCGAACGATCGGCCATCACCTGCTCGAGCAGCGAGGTAGCGGCGCGGAGGTCGTCGCGGAACGTGTCGGCGCCCGGGCCGTGGTCGTGGGGCGTATCGTCGGATG
Source organism: uncultured Gemmatimonadota bacterium (assembly GCA_903894655.1). Lineage (GTDB taxonomy): Bacteria > Gemmatimonadota > Gemmatimonadetes > Gemmatimonadales > Gemmatimonadaceae > Gemmatimonas. The sequence continues at coordinate 5,887 of CAITQY010000589.1, read as the reverse complement.
CAGTCACAGGATCACCATCCCGAAGCATACCGAGGTCACCCAGCGACCGCGACCCGGCCCCTGCTACCGGCGATCCGAGGTTGTACGAGCTCCACGACGCCGTCGCACCTGAAGCCCTACCGCTGCTCCTTCGTCGGATGCAGCGTGAGCTTCTGGACCCGCCAGTTGAGGATCTCGCCGATCCAGAGTTCGTTCTCCGACGGACAAGCGATCTGGTGAATCCACCCGAACTCGCCCACACGCTTACCGGCGTCGCCCAGCACGCCCAGCACCTTGCCGTCGAGGGTGAGTTTGTAGATGCGACCGGGAACGGCATCCGCGCTGTAGAGGTACTGCGTCGGCCCCTTGGTGATGCAGATGGCCCATGGCGCGCCGGACACACCGAGCGCGCTGACACCCTCGCGCGGCTGCGCGCCGAGCATCACGTTCACGTTCTTCGTGTAAGGCACATCGATGGTCATGACGCGCAACAACGTGCCGTTGGGGTCGAACACCTGGATGCGGCGATTCGTACGATCGCCGACGTAGATGTTGCCCTTCGCATCGTTGGCGATCGTGTGCAGGATGTTGAACTGACCGGGCTCCTTGCCGCGCTCACCCCACGTCTTGAGCCAGCGTCCGTCCTTGTCGATCTTGACCACGCGCGAGTTGTTGTAGCCGTCGGCCACGAAAATATTGCCGTCGTTGTCCCACGCGACATCGGTGGGGCGATTGAAGCCGCCCCAGCGCGGTGCCGGTTCCGGTGCGCCCGGCACATGAGGCGCGCGTTCTTCCACCGCTTCGTCGCGCCGGCCGAGTGCCATGAGCACTCGACCGGTGTTGCTGAACTTCACGATCATGTTCGTGCCTTCGTCGCTCGTCCACACGTTGCCCTGCGGGTCGACACGGACGGTGTGTGCGAACGAAAAGCCGTACAGGTCCTTGCCGATCTCGCGGATGAACCGTCCATCGGGTCCGAACTCGAACAGCTGCGAGGCCACGCCGTCGTGCACGCTGCTGCGTGCGCCGGTGCGGGTGAACACGTACACATGACGCCGCTGATCGATATCGATGCCGGTGACTTCGCCGAAGTGCAACGACGGCGGCAGTGTCAGTGGGGACGCATTGGCGTCGAACTTGATGTCCGTCGTCGGCTGCGCGGCGAGCGGTGTGACGCTCGCGGTCAGGAGGAGCGAAGCAACAGCCAGTCGATGCAGCGTGGTCACAGTGCGTGTCTCCGATGGACGCGCGTCCGACGAGCGAAAATCGGAATCGCGAGGTGAGGATGTCAACTCGTAGGTGGGAGTCTGCCTACAGTACGAGCGAATGTGCTCGAGCACCAGCACCGACAGCCAGGCCTGTGCGCTGGTGATCGCCGTCGAAGGGCTCTCACCACTGCAGGGTGCCCGAACCCATCGCCGCCGTCATGCTAGCGTGCATCAAGAGAATCGGGGACCACCGTGGCGCAGCCGAGCCAGGTGGAGTCACCGCGGGTCAGCACGGCCTTGCCCGGGTAGCGTTGATCCGACGTCCCGTCGTTGCAGTCGGATCGCTCGATCACCAGCATGAACAAGGGATCCGCGCCGAAACGCTTGCTGCGGTACACCGCGCGACCGTCCGCATCGAAATCGGGCGTGGCGTACGGGTAATAGCTGCTGTCGACACCCAATCGGGTGAACTGCATGCCATCGGAGCGGACGGCGACCGACCACGACGGCGCGGTGCCGCGGGCAACGGTCATCACGACCGGCTGGGGACGTTCGCGGCGACAGGCGCTGACCACGAGGGCGGCGAGCGCCGGCAGGAGCAGGGGGGCGAGCAGACGAGGGTTCATCTGCGGAAGTTTACAGCGAATCCGCGCCCACGTGCCAAGGGACCGAATGGCGGGCGTCCTGCTCCCAGAGAGGGACGAGCCGTTTGTCACAGCGAGCGCCAGCGGCGGCACTCCCGTTTTTCTGTGCACTTGTCGATACTGGACACACGCTGTCCCGATTCCGTCCCTGAACGCTTCACTCGGCACCTGACTCATGTGGAACGAACTCTGCGATGACGCCCACGAGGCGCACGCCATGAAGGTTATCAACCGCGCCATTCTCTCGATCGCCGTGTGCTTCCTCGCCTTCGGTGGGTTCGCCATGGCCACGCGCCTTGGCGCTGAAGCACCGCCGAGCTCAGTGACCTACGGCAGCGAGCAGGCTCACCCAAGCGCCGCGGTGTTCGGGAACTGATTTTCCCAGTCTGCCGAATACACGAATCCCCGCGTGGAGTGCGTTTGCACACCGCGCGGGGATTCGTCCGCTTGCCCCTCCCGGATATGGCCTGGAGGCCCCCGACTATCGCGGGGATGAGCCCACGGGTGACATCGTGTCGCGACGCGGTGGCCTGGGCTTCGCCACGTACAGCGTGTGCATCGGCCCCTTGGTGTCATGCGCCCGCACGCGCAGCGTTTCCACCAGCAGCCCACTGCCGCGCAGTGCGTGCGCAAACGCCGGATCATCGCCCACCGACCAGTACGCGATGATCCCCGGCGCGCGCAGCGCCGCCACCGTGGTCGCGATGCCACGTTGCGCATAGAGCCGCGCGTTCTCTGACATAATCATCCCGTCGGGACCGTTGTCGGTGTCGAGCATGATCGCATCGAACTGGCCGGCGTGATCGCGCAGCACATTCACGATATCGTCGTGCACCACGCGCACCCGCGGATCTTTGAGCGTCTCCACCGAAATCCCGTACTCGGGATTGGTGTTCCACTCGATCACCTCGGCCAGAAACTCCGCCACCACCACCTCGGCGTCGTCGGCCACCTCTTTGAGCGCCGCGCGCAACGTGAAGCCCAGTCCGAGCCCGCCAATCAACACACGGACGCCTGGCTTGTCCTTCAGCCCCACACACGCCACTTCGGCCAGCCGGTCTTCGGACAAGTGACGACGCTGCGACATCAGCTCGATGCCGTTGGCCCGAATGAGATACGAGCCGTCGTGGCGGAACAGCTCCAGCAGCGAGCCATCGGGAGTACGGGCGTTACCGAGACGTTCGAAAGGCTTCATGCGATTCTCAAGAAGACGGAACAACCGTGGCCGACACGATGGAATCGAGTGCCGGAAACCACCGGTCGAGATACTTGTTACCGCGCGACATGATGCGCGACTGCACGGGATCTTCTCCGTACTCGAAGTTCAAGCGTTCGAGTACGTCCATCCCCTCCACCACCACGCCGATCGGCGCGTACAGCTTCTGCCGGTCGAGCTTGGCCGAGTTGTCGACCAGGTTGACGTACAGCTGCACCATGCGGCTATTCGCGTCCACCGTGGTAAAGGCCACCGTGCCCCGCGTGTTGCCCAGTCGCTGCAGTTCATCGGCCATCGCCGACTGCGCCCACTTGGCGTTCACGGCGGGATCGCCATGAATGCCGAACTGCACCACGAATCCCGGCACCATGCGGAAGAACCGGTTGCCTGCATAGTAGCCGATCGTGACCAATTCGTAGAATCGATCAGCGCCGCGCGGCGCGAGCGCGCGCGTGACCTCGATGGTGAACGGGCCTTTGCTGGTCTCGACCCGCACACGGAACGTATCGGGACTGCGCCGTGGCGTGGCCGATGGTTCGGGAATCACACGGGGCACGGACGTTTGCGCCGGCACGCGCGGCTCGGCCGAGCAGGCGGCCATTGCGGTCAGGCCGATCGCCAGCAGTATCCGGGTGGTTCGCACGCTCATGCCATGACGCTCGCTTGAACTGGTATTCCGTTGGTTCACGCGAAGTCCGCGACGAACGCGAAGGTTCGCGAAGAACAGCATTAAAGATTTTCTTCGCGTACCTTCGCGGCCCTCCGCGAGCTTCGCGTGAACCAGCGATCTCAGACGTGGCGCCCACTCCGTCCGACGCCACGCCCTGTAGATTCCGAGCGAACCCTCAGCCTCACACCGTATGCCTAGTTTACCCCGCCGCACGACCTGCCGCACCGTCGTGCGCTGTCTGGCCGTCGTGCTGCCACTGGCCTCATGCGTGGGCGAGCGTGACCAGTTGCCCGACACGCCGATCACGGCCCCCAAAGCGCCGCTCGAGACGCATCTCCGCGGGCGCGTGCAGGATCTCGCGACGGCGCTTCCGATCGGCGGTGCCCGGGTCACGGTGGACGCCGTGTCGGATACCAGCCACGACGACGGCAGCTACAACCTGCAGCGACTCCGAGTGGGCGCCTCCGAGCTCATGACGGTGCGGGCGGGCTACGACACGGCGCGCACGCTGCTGCCGCTACTCGGGGGCGATCAGGAGTTCATCGTGCGGATGCGGAAGACGGTGCCGTAGTCGCTAGTCCCGGGTAGTTCGCACGCTCATGCCATGACGCTCGCTTGAACTGGTAGTCCGTAGGTTCACGCGAAGTCCGCGAAGAACGCGAAGGTTCGCGAAGAACAGCATCAGAGATTTTCTTCGCGTGCCTTCGCGGCCCGTCGCGAGCATCGCGTGAACCAGCGATCTCAGCCCGGCACGATGCTGTCCGTCGAGCCACGAGAACGTCAGTCCTCGTCTTCGACCCACAGCACCGCCGTCACGCCATCACCCACGCACACGATGCCGGCATCGAGCGCCGACTCCGTGAGTGGATCGAAGCTGAAGCCATTGGCGTGCTGCGACTCGTCGCCGAACACATCGGCCCAGTCACCGTTGGTGAAGCAGCTGAACGGCTCCGGCACCATGGCCAGGAGATCGCTCACCAACGCCTCGGCCTCCGACGCCGGAATGATCACGGCGTTACTGCCCAGATCGCGTCCGAGCACCCCGGCGGCAATGCGGACCGCGTCACTCTCGCTCACCTCGAGCCAGCCGTCGCCGAGCGCGCGCAGGCCAAGGCTCTCCACGGCCTGATCGGCGAGGATCCGCGATTTCGCCCACTGCGGCTGCGGTACCAGCGCGCAGGTAACGCGTCCGCTCGTGCGGCGCGCGATGATGGTGTCAGTCAGCATGATGAATGGTGTGAGGGTGTGCGCAATATGCCACCGGGATTGGACGGCGCGCGCCGTAACACCGAGATTGGAGGCATCCGCACTCCTCCCCCATACCGTGGACAATCCGATGGCTCGATCCTCCCTGTTCGCCACGCTCGCGTTGGCGGCGCTCGCTTCCCCGCTCGCGGCCCCGTTGTCGGCGCCGCTGTGGGCCCAGGCTCCCGAGGCGATTCCCGCCAAGTACGCTGAGGTCGCGAACCGCATCATCGCCGCCGCTCAGGCTGACTCGGCCGGCGCCTGGAACCGTATCGCCGAACTCACCGACCGGTTCGGCCACCGCCTGTCGGGTTCAAAGGCGCTCGAAGACGCGATTGTGTGGACGGCCGCCACGATGGAGAAGGACGGCCTCGCCAACGTGAAGCGAGAGAAGGTGATGGTACCGCATTGGGTGCGCGGCGCCGAGTCGCTCGAACTGGTCGCGCCGCGTCGGCAGCTGATGCCCATGCTCGGCCTCGGCGGCAGCATCGCCACCCCGGCCGGCGGCATCACCGCCGAGGTGATGGTGGTGGCCAGCTTCGAAGAGCTCACGCAACGCGCCGCCGAAGCCAAGGGCAAGATCGTGCTGTACGACGCCGAGTGGCGCGACTACGGCTACAACGGCTCGTTCCGTCGACTCGGCGCCATTGCCGCCGCCAAGGTCGGTGCCGTGGCGTCGCTGGCGCGCGCCGCCGGTCCGTACAGCATGCGCACGCCGCACACCGGCAGCATGAGTTACGATTCGACCGTCACGAAGATTCCGCACGCCAGCGTGACGTCGGAGGACGCCATGATGATGCGTCGCATGATCAACCGCGGCGACAAGGTCCGCGTGACGCTCACGATGAGCGCGAAGATGTTGCCCGATGCGCAGAGCCACAACGTGATGGGTGAACTGCGCGGTCGCGAAAAGCCCGACGAAATC
>CAITQY010000588.1 GCA_903894655.1 uncultured Gemmatimonadota bacterium | reverse complement strand
TGGGAAATGTCGGTCTTTGCGCACAACCTCACCGACACCGTGGCGCGGCTCGCGCTCGATCGTGAACGCGGCACCCGTGCCCGTGTGGGCTATCTGACCAACCCCCCGCGCACGATGGGGCTGGGGCTGCGCTTCGAGTACTAGGTGGGGCCGGCCGTGGCACTGTGCCTCGCGTTGTCGCGCCAGTCTGCGCGGTCGTCCCTCCACGTTGCCATCGCCTCGGGCCGATTCCCGTCGAGCAAGAACGGCCCCGAATCCTGAGGATTCGGGGCCGTTCGTATGCTGCGACCGCGACGTCGTGTCAGTCGAGGTCAGTTCCCGCCCGGGGGCGCGCCGGCCTTCTTGATGCGGTACTCCTTGTGGCCTTCGCGCAGCATGCCCTTCATCTCGTCGTATACGGCCACGGCGTCGGTATTCTTACCCGCCTTGATGGCGACCTGAAGCTTCTGCACGGTGGCGATGAAATCCTTCATGCCTTTCTGATAGCCCGCGTTGAACTTGGCCTGTTCGGCCGCCGGCACCTTCGACTGCTTCTCCGGCTCCAGCGTGAGCGCGGCCTTGGCGCTCGTCTCGATGATGGCGAGCTGCTCGAGGGTGTTCGCGTTCTTCGAGGCGTCGTCGATCTGACGGCCCACCGCTTTAAAGGCCGCGTTCATCGCGCTCATCTTCTTGCCAAGCGGCGTCTTTTCCTCGTCCTGCTGGGCCTGGGCCACACTGGAAATCGCCAGCGCCAAAACGCAGGCGGCGCCAAACTGCCGGAGTCGCAGATGCATGTAAAGTGGAGTACGAAAAGGGTGAGAGCAGCGCACATCCGGGGGTACGTGGATGCGCTTCGATGGTAGGACTACGCGGACGCCGAGCCCTTTGCTGAAATACCATGTACCGTGCCGGATGTTCCCGCGCCGCGCGTCCAATTTGCCAGCAAAAGGCCGGTCCGTCGCGTACGTTTATCTGACGGATTTGGCAGTGCGGGGTGGCATCAGCGCCCCCGGTCAATTCCCCCCGCCTATTCCCAGCTACCATGTCCGATTCCGACCACGCGCCAGCACGGCGCAACTTCGTCGCCAAGGCCGCCTCGATCGTCGTGGGCGGCCTCATTTCCGTGGTGGCGCCCGTTGCCGGGCTGTTCACGCTGTTCGATCCGCTCCGGCGGAAAACCGACACGCGCGGCCTCGTGCGCGTGGCCACGCTCGCGTCGCTGGAGACCAACGGCCAGCCACGCAAGTTCCCCGTGCTCGACACCCTCGTCGATGCCTGGAACAAGACCGAGAATGTGCCCGTGGGGTCCGTCTATCTGCAGCGCACCGGCGACGCCACCGTGCGCGTGCTCAATGCGGTGTGCCCGCATCTGGGCTGCTCGGTGGGCTACAACGCCAGCACGCAGGGATACTTCTGCCCGTGTCATCGCAGCAGCTTCACCCTCGACGGGGCGATCGCCGACCCGAAAAGCCCGAGCCCGCGCGGCATGGATGAATTGGAGGCGGTGGTGCGCGACGGGGAGGTCTGGGTACGCTTCCAGAACTTCCGCAAAGGCTCCCCCGACAAAGTCGCCGTCTGATGCCTGAGCAACCGCACAACGAACGCCCGTCCATCGGTTCCTGGATCGACTCGCGAACCGGATACAAGGGGCTGTTGCACGAAGCCCTGTTCGAAAACGTCCCCGGCGGCGCCCGCTGGCGCTATGTCTGGGGCAGCACGCTGTCGTTCTTCTTCGTGGTGCAGGTCATCACGGGCGTGTTCCTGTGGATGGGCTACAGCCCGAGCTCGCAGACGGCATGGGAGAGCGTGTACTACATCCAGCACCAGATGCTGGGCGGTTGGTTCCTGCGCGGCCTGCACCATTTCGTGGCGCAGTCCATGACGGTGCTGTTGGTGCTGCACCTCATGCAGGTCATCATCGACGGCGCGTACAAGGCACCGCGCGAGATGAACTACTGGTTCGGCGTGCTGCTGCTGATCCTCACGCTGGCGCTGTCGCTCACGGGCTACCTGCTGCCGTGGGACCAGAACGGCTACTGGTCGACGGCCGTGTCCACCAACATCGTGGGCATGAGTCCAGGCATCGGACAATCGTTGCAAACC
>CAITQY010000587.1 GCA_903894655.1 uncultured Gemmatimonadota bacterium | reverse complement strand
GCCCAGCGCGGCGCCGGGGCGGCGAAACGCCCACGGGACCATACCGTCGGGGTCTCGCCGGCCTCCCATGCCTGAATGGCCGCTCCAGGACCGCCCAGCAGGCCGGTCACCACGACCAGATCGCCCACGCGAGCACCGCTGCGTGGCACCACCCGCCGCGCCCGGCCGATCACCGTGGTCGTAATCGAGAACACGGCACCTTGGCTCAGATTCCCGCCCACGATCCGGGCACCGGCCCCGCGGATCACGGCACCCATGCCGTCGGCCACATCGGTGAGCTGCTCCCGCCACGCCTCGGGAATCACGAACGCGATCAGCACGGACTCGGCCCGGGCTCCCATGGCCGCCAAATCGCTCAACGCCGCCACCGCCGCGCGCACACCGACCTCGCGTGCCGATATCCAACTGCGACGGAAGTGTACGTCTTCCACACAGGCATCCACGCTGACCACACGCGTGCCGTCGGCTGGCGGCGCCAAGACCGCAGCATCGTCGCCGATGTCGACGGCCAGATCGCCCCAACGGGCCATCAGCGCGCGGATCGTGTCGAATTCGGCCCCTTCCCGCATGGCCTGATGCGGGCGCGGTTCGAGACTCATACGTCGCTCATGGCAAACCGCCGTCACCGCGGCGACGCAGCCGGATCAGTCCCTGCGGCGTGCCAAGCCAGAGATAGTCTCGATGAACCGCGATATCGAGCACCGGCCCCGGCAGATCGCCCGGTACGCGCAACACCCGCGTCGCGCCATCACGACGCGACACGATCACCACGCCGTCGGTGCCGGCCAACCACATCGTGCGGTCGTCGATCGCCACTTTCGTGACGCGTCCCACCTGTCGCACATCGAGCAGATCCACGCGCACCGGCTCCACCCCACCGCGCGGCGCGAGCCGCAACACGGCATCGTCGGTCGCAGCCAGCAACACCGTGTCGCTCCACGCCAGCGCACGAACAGCACGACGCAGCGCGGGGTCAGTCCCCACCGGACGAGACACCACGCCACCCACACTCCCGTTCGGCGACGCGATCGCCATGAGCCCCGCTTCGGTCCCGATCCACAACGTGTCACCGGTGAACTGCATGGCGTGCACCGGCAGGTTGTCGAGCAACCGCACGCCCACGCCCCTGGTGCGCACGTTGCGGGCGTCGCTGCTGTCACTCACGTACACAAGACCGCGCGCAGTACCGGCCCACACACCGTCGTCGCGCGTGGCCACCGACAGCACACGTTCGTCGGGGAGGCCCTCGAGCACGCCCCACGCCTGCATCGCCTGCGTGCCGTCGAGGCGCACGCGCACGAGACCGCGATCGGTGCCGAGCCAGGCGCGCGAGGCACGCGTGACAAGGGACAGCCCTCGCACGCCCACGAGCGGTACGGAGATCGTGCCATCGATCCATCGGAAGCGCTGCAGATCGCTGCCCACGAACGACAGGCCGCCGCGATCGAACGCCTGTCCAAGGCCGGCGGCCCATACCCCATCGGCAGCAAGGGCCAGCGCGCCGACGCCCGGCTCCATGAGACCGTACGGCAGCGGGGTGGACTGCATAAACGCCGGATCGAGTCGGAACAG
>CAITQY010000586.1 GCA_903894655.1 uncultured Gemmatimonadota bacterium | reverse complement strand
GATCAAGCAGGAAGTCCTGGGCGCCGTGCTGGCGATCGAGGGGGCGCTGCAGACGCGTCGCGAGCAGCAGCAGGCACACTACGTGTCGCTGGCCACGAAGCTCGACCGTATGGGCAAGCAGCTCGAGGAGGCGCGGAAAGAGAGCACGACTGACCCGCTCACCGGCATCGGGAATCGCAAGCTGTTCGACATGATGGGGCCGCGTGCGGTGCAGCGGTTCGCGTTGGGCCGTCAGCCGGTGGTGTTGCTGATGATCGATCTCGACAAGCTGAAGCTCGTGAACGACATGTACGGGCATCAAGCCGGTGACGCCGCCATTGCCAACCTCGGTGGCGCGCTGGCGAAGGTGTTCCTGCGGGAGAGCGACGTGCTCTGTCGGTACGGTGGAGACGAGTTCGCGGCGATTCTGCACAACACCGACGGGAAGATGGCGCAGACGCTGGCGCGTCGGTTCCAGGAATACGTGGCGGCCATGCCGGCGCCGCACCCGGCGATGGAGTTCTCGATTGGCGCGTCGGTGGGCGTCGCTCAACTGGAAGCGCACGAAGAGCTGGACGCATGGATTGCGCGTGCCGACAAGGCCTTGTACAAGGCCAAACAGAATGGTCGCGACCGGGTGTGTATGGCGGACAGCCTGCTGCTCGAATCGGCCTGATTGGACCGTTCGCGCCCCTCTCCGTTCGCACCCCCTCTCCGTTCGCGCCGCTATCCGTTCGCGCCTCTCGCCGAGAACCCCCCGCTGGCGGCGCGCAACGCATTCAAAATCACCGCGACATCGATCACCTCCTGAATCAACGCCCCCGCGATCGGCGTCAGCATCCCCGCCGCCGCAAAGCCCATTCCCACCAGCGACAGCCCCAGCCCCACAAAGATCGACTGCTTCGCGATCATCAGCGACCGCCGTCCAATCCGCACCGCTTCCGGTACCCGCCGCGGATCGTCGATCAGCAACACCACGTCGGCCGCTTCCGCCACCACGCCGCCTCCGTGTCCAGCCAGCGCGATGCCCACGGTGGCCGTGGTCAGCGACGGCGCGTCGTTGGTGCCGTCGCCTACCATCACCACGCGACGGCCGCGCGCCTCCAGCGCCGCCACGCGTGCGACCTTCGCCTCCGCTGTGAGATCGCCTTCGTACTGCGTGATCCCCACCGCCTTCGCGATCTTCGCCACGTTCTCGGCCGTATCACCTGAAAACAGATACGCGTCGTTGATCCCCAACGCGGCCAACTCCGCGAACATCGGCGCCAGCTCTTCGCGCAGCTCGTCGGCAAACTCGATGCGCGCCACTGACGCCACCTGCCCGTTGTCCACACCCCCGTGGCTGCCGTCCGTCGCCACATACGCGCGGAGCCCCGACGATCCCACCTCGAGCGCCGCCAGTCGCGCGGCCATCGACGGTACCCGCTCGCGCACGTAGTCGGGTGACCCCACCGCCACGTAGCGCCCCTGTACCATGCCCGTGACACCGCGCCCCGCAGTCTCCACCAGCTCCGTAGCCATCACCATCGTCGCGCCCCGGGCCTCGGCCTCGGCCACGATCACGCGCGCCAGCAAGTGACCTGAGCCTTGCTCCACGGCCGCTGCGATCTCCAGCATGGATGCAGCGGAGATACCGTCGTCCGTGACCACCTGATGCACGCGCGGCTTGCCGACCGTGAGCGTGCCCGTCTTGTCGAAGACCGCCGAGTTCACCGAGGCCAGCGCTTCGAGGGCGCCGCCGGTGCGCACGATGATGGAGCGTCGTGCGGCGCGGTTGATGCCGCCGATGATCGCCACCGGCGCTGCGAGGATGAGCGGGCAGGGGGTGGCCACGACGAGCACCGCCAGCACGCGGGTCCAGTCGTGCGAGACGAACCAGGCCATCACGCAGGCCCCGATCGTGAGCGG
>CAITQY010000585.1 GCA_903894655.1 uncultured Gemmatimonadota bacterium | reverse complement strand
ACCACGCCCGTCTGCAACAACGACTGCCACGCGTACGCACCATACAAGCGCGTGGGGCCCAGCCGCTTGCCGATCCAGTACATGTCGCTCGTTTGATGACTGGCTTGCATGCTGGGAATCACGCCCAGCTGCGCGAAACGCGGAATGTCGTCGTAATGCAGGATCTGCGCGTGCTCCACGCGGAACCGATGATCGGCCGTGGGCACCGTCTTCAGCGCCTGCTCGTACGCATCGAGCACCACGCGGTTGCCGCGGTCGCCAATCGCGTGCGAGTTGATCTGGAACCCCGCCTTGAGGCCACGTTCGGCTACTTCGCGAATGTGCTCCTGCGTGCTTTTCAGCAATCCCGAGTTGTTCGGGTCGTCGCTGTACGGCTCCAGCAACGCCGCCCCACGCGACCCCATCGCACCGTCGGCGTACAGCTTGACCGCGCGCACCCAGAGTTGCCCGTCGTACATCGCCGACTGCGGCCCCTTGGCGAAGTAGTGATCGAGCGCGGCCTTGTCGTCGCCGATCATCACGTACAGGCGGAGGTTCAGCTCCTTCGCCTTCGCCAGCTCCTCGTACGTGTCGATCGCTTGGCGTGTCGCGCCGGCATCGTGCATGCCGGTGAGTCCCCAGCTGTGCATGAGCGCAATCGCTTCCTTGAGCGCGCTCTTGTACTCGGCCGCCGTGGGGGCCGGCACTTTGGCCTCGAGCACGTCGCTGGCGTTGTCCACGAACACGCCCGTGGGATTCCCCTTGGCGTCCTTGATGATCTGTCCACCCACCGGCGCCTTCGAGGCGGCGGTGACACCTGCCACCTTCATCGCGGCCATGTTGGCGTACGTCGCGTGGCCATCCACGCGCTCCAGCAACACCGGATGGTCGGGCAACGCCGCTGTGAGCGCGTCGTGCGTGGGGAAGTCCGTCACGCCCCAGTCGTTCTGATCCCATCCACGGCCCGTAATCCACGTGCCCTTGGGCACCGACTTCGATTTCGCCACCACCCGCGCGATCACCTCGGCCAGGCTGTTGGTGCCCGTGAGATCCACTGAGCGCAGCGTCTGCGCCAGCCCGCTGAAGTGCGCATGGGCATCGACCATGCCGGGGATCACCGTGCGACCGCCGGCGTCCACCACGCGAGTGTTCGCCCCGCGCAGCGCCGCGGCTTCCCGCTGCGAGCCCACGAAGGCAATACGCCCATCGCGCACCGCGAACGCCTCGACGAGCGGACGCGCGTCGTCGGCCGTGTACACGCGCGCATTGGTAACGATCAGGTCGGCTGGCGCCTTTGCGGCCGTGGGTTGCGCGGAAAGGCAGAACGGTGCCGCCAGTACAGCAGCGCCTAGAAGCGTACGGAGAGCAAGCATGAAGTCAGGGTAGGAGGGTCTGAAAAAGAGTAACGCGGGGCAACCGTGATGGTCACCCCGCGTTACTCCGTACTCCTTAACCCGTACTGCTTACTTCGCAGTGACCGAGTTACTTCGCCGGCGGCAGGATCACCGCGTCGATGACGTGGATCACGCCGTTCTTGGCGATGATGTCCGTCTTGACGATGTGCGCCTGGTTGATCATCGGGGTGCCGCCCATCACGGTGATCTTCGCTTCCGAGCCTTCAACCGTCTTGGCACCCTTGCCCGCGAGCTTGAGCGCGTCGGCCGCCATCACCTTGCCGGCGACGACATGATACAGCAGCACGTTCTT
>CAITQY010000584.1 GCA_903894655.1 uncultured Gemmatimonadota bacterium | reverse complement strand
CTCGCAGCTCGCGGCGCGCCTGAATGCGCTGCATGAGAAGAGCGGCTCCTACCGCGACTTCGTGTCGCACGAAAAGAGCGGCTTCAACCCCACGGTCGCGCTGCTCGCTGGCAAGATGATGCTCCGCGCCGGTGTCGAGCATTTCGTCGACGCACGCACGGTGGACCGCGGCATTCCGTCGGCCAACGGACGTCCCGCGGCACTCGACTGGCGCACGTTCGTCGGTGACCCAGATCGCAGTCGCTCGACGATGACGGTGGACGGCGCGCACCTGTTGGCCGAGTATGACAACAGCCGCGGGCTCACGCTGCGCACGCACACCCGCGCCGTGCAGTACGACAAGTTCTATCAGAACGTCTTCGCGTCGAGCGCGGTGAATGCCGCAGGAACACACGTCAACCTCGGTGCCTACAGCACCGCCACCGACCGTCGCAGCCTGTTCAATCAGAGCGACCTGGCGTACGCATCGCGCCACGGCGCGATTCGGCAAACATTCGTGACCGGCACCGAGTTCAGTCGCCAGGCCACCGACAACCTGCGACTGACCGGCTATTTCGACAATGTGTCCACGTCGCGGGCCGTGCCGATCACGGCAACCGCTGGCGCCACGCCGGTGGTGTTCCGGGCCAGCGCCACCGATGCGGACAACGATGCGGTCGTGAACGTGGCCGCCGTGTTCGGCCAGGAGCAGGTGCACGTTGGTGAGCATGTGCCGTTCGTGCTCGGCGCGCGGTACGATCGCTTTGCCGTGCGCGTGCGCGATCATCGCACGGATGCCATCACGCAGCGGGTGGACTATCTGCTGTCACCGCGTGGTGGCGTGGTGCTCACCCCGCATCGCACGCTGTCGATGTACGGCTCGGTGGGCCTCTCCTCGCTACCAAGCGCGGGCGATCAATTCTCGTCGCTGTCCGCGAGCGCGTCGTCGCTCAAGCCCGAGCAGTTTCGTCATCGCGAAGTCGGCGTGAAGTGGACGCCCAGCGAGGAACTCGAACTCAACACCGCCTGGTATCGGCTCGACCGGACCAACAGTGCGGCGCCGGACCCGACCAATGAGGGTTGCTGGTACAAACCGGCGCGCAGCGCACCACCGGTGTCGAAGTCGGTGTCACGGGCGCCGTGACGTCGCGCTGGAACGTGGTGGGCGGGTTGGCGGTGCAGCAGGCGCGCATCCTGAAGCGCACGTCGGCGGCGCGCGCCGGTGCCTCGATTCCCCTGGTGCCACGCACCACCCTCTCGCTCTGGAACAAGGTGCGCGTGACGTCACGCACGTCGCTGGGTGCCGGTGTGGTCCATCAAGGCCAGCGTTTCGCCGCGATCGATAACAGTGTGCGATTGCCCGCCTTCACGCGGATCGATGGCGGACTCTTCGTGGCACTTCCGCTCTCACTCACGCTGCAGGCCAATGTCGAAAACGTGCTCGGTGCGCGCTATGCCGCGACATCCAACGGCAACAACAACATCATGCCGGGTGCTCCGCGTACGCTCCGATTGTCCCTGTCGGTGATGCCGTGAGCTGAGGGGGCCGACCTGCCGCCGAGGGCGTGATTCGCGGCGCACGTCTTGAACCCCCACCAAACCATGCCATATTTCACGATTGCACACGCGCCCGGCCCGAAACGGCCGGGCGCGCGCCTTTTCTGTCCCGCTTCCGTGGACCTGCGCATGTTTCAGGAACTCATCGCCAAAATGGCGCGTGAAGTCGAGAAGCTCTCGTACGAGCTCAACGTCACGCTTCCCTTTGAAATCCGGAAGGCCGTCGAACTCGGCGACCTGAAGGAAAACAGCGAATACAAGGCGGCGCTGGAGCGTCAGCAGTTCGTGCAGGCGCGCCTCGGGCAGCTCACGCAGCGCGTGACCAAGCTCGCCAATATCGATATCGCGCAGATTTCGACCGACCGGGTGGGCCTCGGCTCGCAGGTAATTGTCGAGGACGAGGAATCGAAGGCGCGCGAGTCGTACGAGCTCGTATTCGGTGACGCGGGCGAACTGCAGGATGGGCATGTCACTATGGCGTCGCCGATTGGCTCGGCGCTGCAGGGCAAGGCGGTGGGAGAGCAAGCGATCTTCAAGCTGCCGAAGAAAATCCGCCGGCTGATCATTGTGGAGCTCAAGACCATTCACGATCGCCGCATCGACGAACTCGCCTGATCCGATGCGTCCCGTCGCTGGAGCCCGCTGATGCAACGTGCCGAATACACCGCTCGTGGCCCCGTGCCGCAGGACGTCATCGAGTGCGTCGAGCGAGAGACGCCAACGCCGAAGGCCGGCGACGTCTTGCTCGAGATGCTGGCGGCGCCGATCAATCCGTCGGATGTGCTGACGCTCACGGGCCAGTACGGCATGCTGCCGCCGCTTCCGGCGGTTGGTGGCAACGAAGGCATTGGCCGAGTGGCGGCCCTCGGTGATGGGGTGACGACGGTGGTGGTGGGACAGCGGGTGCTGTTGCCCGTGGGATCCGGCACGTGGGCCTCGCACCTCGTGGTGCCGGCGGCCGGACTCATGCCGTTGCCGCCGATCGGCGACCCGCTGCAATTGGCGATGATGACGGTGAATCCGCCCACGGCCTCACTGTTGCTCTCCGAGTTTGTCACGCTGGT
>CAITQY010000583.1 GCA_903894655.1 uncultured Gemmatimonadota bacterium | reverse complement strand
CGCATGGCCGTCACGCGGGCGCGCGAACTGCTGTCGGCCCGTCGTGAAGCCGCCGAAGCGAAGGAGCAGCTCGAAGCGCGCAAGCTGATCGAACGCGCGAAGGGCATTCTGATGCGGCGCACGGGCAGCAGCGAACAGGAAGCCTATCGTATCATGCAGCGCAGCAGCCAGGATCGCTCGGTGCGCATGGTCGATATCGCGCGCGCGGTCATCGACAGCGAACCCGGCATGAAGTCGTAAGCACACGCTTCATGCCGGTGGTGCCACCGGTGATTCAGGAAATCGGCTTGCCCGCGTTAGGGCCGGCCACCTGCTTCACCAGTTCGTACAGGAAGTCGAGTCCGTCGTAGAAGCTTTTTACGCGCAACTTCTCGTCGCGCCCATGCGCGTTGGTTTCGCCGGGCGACGAGAAGATGCCGCTGACGCCGTAGGTGGGGATGCCCACGGCGCGCAGCCGATAGCCATCGGTGGCGCCGGTGCTCATCGTCGGAATCACGGGCACGCCGCCGAACATTTTGCTCGTGAGTTGCGTGGTCGCCTGCAGTAACGTGGCGTTGATCGGGCCCGGCGCACCGTCTTTGCGATCTTCACGCGAGCCCGTGACCTTCACCGTCGCGTCGCCGATCACCTGCTCGAGCGCGGCCTTCACCTGCGACCCCGTGCTGGTGGGGGCAATGCGGCAATTCACATTCGCCGTGGCCGTCTGCGGTAGCGCGTTGTTGGCGTGGCCCGCCGACAGTCGCGTGGCTACGCAGGTGGTGCGCAACATCGAGGCGTAGCGCGGATCGGTGGAAATAATGCGCGCGGCAGCGGTGTCGGTGGGATTGGCCACCAGCGTTTTCATGGCGGCCGAGAGCGATGGCATCTCCACCTTCGCCGTCTGCTCGAAGAACGGACGCGTGACGTCGTTGAGTTCGACCGGGAAGGTGTACTTCTCGATGCGGGCCAACGCGTTCGCGAGGGAGTAGATCGCATTGTCCTTGCGCGGCACGCTCGAGTGACCGCCGGTGTTGAGCACGGTGAGCGTGAAGTCGTTGTAGACCTTTTCCGCGGCCTGAATCGAATGGAAGAGTGGCTTGTCGTCTTGTAGCGTACCGCCGCCCCCTTCGTTGATCGCATACTCGGCGTCGATCAGGTCGCGATGGTTGGCGATCAGCCAGCTGACGCCGTTCTCACCACCACCCTCTTCGTCGGCGGTGAGCGCCAGAATGAGATCGCGCTCGGGGACCCAGCCTTCCTTTTTATAGCGCAGCACGTTGGCGGTGAGAATGGCCGCCATCGACTTGTCGTCGGCCACGCCGCGGCCCAGGAAGTAGCCGTCCTGCTCGGTCATGGCGAACGGGTCGCGCGGCCAGTCGCTGCGGAGGGCCGCCACCACATCCAGGTGGGCCAGCAGCAGGATGGGCTTGCCTCGGCCTTTGCCGCGATAGCGCACGACCAGATTCTGCTTGGCCGGGGCGCTGGCGGGGCCCACCACGTGAATATCCCCAGCCGGGAAGCCAGCGGCCTTGAAGCGGGCCGCGACGGCCTGTGCGGCCTTTGTCACCGACCCCACGGAATCGACCGTGTTGATCTCGACCATCTCCTTGTAGATCGCGCGGGCGTCCTGCTGCGCCGGCGTGAGCGTGGTCGGGGCGCCGGGCGCCTTTTGGAGGATCTGCGCGGAGAGGGCGAACGGGACGGTCAGCGCGAGCGCGATGGGGAGCGCGACGGTCAGCGAGGGACGACGGAGCGGGGACATGAGCGGGAAGGCTCCAGCGGCGAGGGCGTGAGGGACGGAACGCGCCGCAGCGGCACGCCCCAGTCTTTGGAAAGCTAAAGCAAAATCGCGACGGCGGTGTTCAGCGCGCAGTGCTTAACAGGACCGCGGTCGTGGGCGTAAGTTGCAACAACCGTTGGTCCGCACCGGACACGCCCCTTGGTATTCCCGTGGGCCGTCCGCGTCTCCTTCCGCCCTGCTCAGGACCTGCTCATGATCTGCTCATGACACGCTCCCGCCGCGATTTCCTCAAGGCAAGCGCCGCTGTGGCCGCCGGTGGTCTGGTCGCTACGCGATCGGCCTCCGCGCTGTCCCCCTCCGGCTCGCTGATCGCCGCCCCCGGCCTCATCTCGTCCGACTTGCCGTCGGCCGACGATCCGGCCATCAAGGCCCTCATGCAGGCGGCGCTCGATGTCGCCAAGTCGGGCGGTGCCTCGTACGCCGACGTCCGCGTGGCGGCCCGCCGGCAACAGAATGTGAACACGCGCGATCGCATCGTGCAGGGTGTCAGCGACACCGACACCTTCGGACTCGGCGTGCGCACATTGGTCGACGGCGCGTGGGGCTTCGCCGCCACCAGCCGCCTCGACACGGACTCGGTGGCCACCGCCACTCGCGCCGCGCTCGAACAGGCCCGCGCCAATCGCGCCAGTCAGTTGCGTCCGGTGCAACTCGCGCCCACGCCCGGCAATCAGGTGGGTGAGTGGAAGAGCCCCATCGAGACCGATCCGTTCACGGTGGCGATCACCGATAAGGTGGCGCTGCTGTTGGCCGCCAACGAGTCGGCGCTCGCGGTGAAGGGGATCCGCAACGTCACGTCGAGCATGTTCTTCCTGCGCGAAGAGAAGTCGCTCATGACGAGCGACGGATCCTTCCTCGTGCAGACGATCTATCGCACGTCGCCCAGCATGTCGGTCACGGCGGTGTCGGCCGACTTCTCTGATTTCCAGACGGTGCAGAGCAGCGAAATTGCGCCGATGGGATTGGGCTATGAGTGGGTGATCAACTCGAAGATGGCCGAACGCGCGCCCAAGTGGGCCGAGCTGGCCGTGCAGAAGTTGAGTGCCAAGCCGGTGGAGCCGGGTCGCTACGACCTGCTGCTGCATCCGTCGAACCTGTGGCTCACGGTGCACGAGGTGATCGCGCACCCCACCGAACTCGATCGCGCCCTCGGCTTCGAAGCCAACTACGCCGGCACCAGCTTCATCGCGCCGCCGGCGCAGGTACTTGGCAAGCTGCGCATCGGATCGGACCTGCTCAACGTGGTCGGCGATCGCGAGCAGAAGGGATCGCTCGGCGCCATCGGTTGGGACGACGAAGCGGTGAAGCCGATCAAGTTCGACATCATCAAGAACGGCGTGTTCGTGGACTATCAGACCACACGCGAACAGGCCACGATGATGACTGACTACTACACGAGTGTTGGGAAGCCGGTGCGCTCGTATGGCTGTTCGTACGCGCAGAGCTGGGCCGATGTGCAGTTCCAGCGCATGCCGAACGTGAGCATGGTGCCGGGCAACAATGACAACACGTTCGAGAGCATGATCGGCTCGATGGACAAGGGCATCGCCATCGTGGGCGACGGTTCGTTCTCGATCGATCAGCAGCGCTACAACGGACAGTTCGCCGGCCAGATCTTCTACGAAGTGAAGGGTGGCAAGATCGTGGGGCAGCTCAAGGACGTGGCGTATCAGTTTCGCACCCCCGATTTCTGGAAGTCGCTCAAGGCGATCGGCGGACAGAAGAGCTATGAACTCGGTGGCGCCTTCGGCGATGCCAAGGGACAGCCGGGCCAGTCGAACTCCGTGAGTCATGGCTGCGTGCCGTCGCTCTTCCAGCAGACCAACATCATCAACACCGGGAGAAGGGCATGAGCGACTTCGGCCCCCGTTCTCTGTACGCGCCGGCCGGGATTCTCACGCGTGCCGAGGCGCAGGAAATCGCCCAACGTGTGTTGCGGAACTCGCCGGCGGAAGAGACACGCGTTTCGATCAACAGTGCGGCGCGTGCAGACACGCGCTTCGCCTTGAATCAGGTCACCACGTCGGGTGAGAATCAGGATACGCAGGTCACGATCACGGCGTATTCGGGCAATCGCGCGGCGAGCGTGAACACCAATCGTCTCGACGAAGCGTCGCTCGCGGCGGCGGCGAAGCAGGCGTATGAGATCGCGAAGCTGGTGCCGCCCAATCCGGAGCGCATGCCGGAGCTTGGCGCGCAAACGTATCCGTCTCCACGCGAGCGCAGCATCACGCTGCCCTCTCCCACCGAGCGGGCGGCGGCGTCGAAGATCGTGACCGAACTGGCGCGTGCGAACGAACTGATCGCGACCGGCTTCATCGAGTGTCGCGCCGGGGCGACGGCGCTCGCCAATTCGAAGGGCTTGTTCGCGTACGACTCGAGCTCGTCGGTGACGATGACGACCACGGTGCGCTCGCCCGATGGCACCGGTTCCGGCTGGGCGTGCACCGATGGTAATACGTTTTCCGATCTCGACCCGGCGCGCGTGGCGGCCACGGCCGTACAGAAGGCCAAAGACTCGCGGAGTCCGGTGGCGATCGAGCCGGGCCGCTACACCACGATCCTCGAGCCCACGGCCGTAGGCAATCTGGTGCAGCTGATCGCCGGTGCGATGCAGGCGCGTTCCGCCGATGAAGGCCGCTCGTTTTTCTCGAAGCAGGGTGGTGGCAACAAAATCGGGCTCAAGGTGGTCGATGAGCGTGTCACGCTGATCACCGACCCGGCCGATTCGCCGAGTACGAGCGGCGGGTACGACGGCGACGGCATGCCGCTCGAAAAGATCACGTGGATCGAGAACGGCGTGGTGAAGAACCTGAATTACGATCGGTTCTGGGCGCAGAAGCAGGGCGTGCAGCCCACCCGCGCCGGCGGTGGTGGCGGCGGTGGCGGTGGCGGCGGTGGTGCGCGTTCGCTGCGCATGCTCGGCGGCACCACGAGTGTGGCCGACATGATCAAGAGCACGGAGCGCGGGATTCTGGTCACGCGCTTCTGGTACATCCGTGGCGTCGATCCGCGCACGATTCTTTACACGGGACTCACGCGCGACGGCACGTTCCTGATCGAGAACGGCAAAGTCACGCGCCCGATCAAGAATTTCCGCTTCAACGAGTCGCCGATCTTCTTCCTGAACAATCTGGAAGCGATGGGCCCGACCATTCGCATTAACGCGTCGGAAAACCTCGGTGCCGGCGGTGCCGTGTACATGCCGCCGATCAAGGTCAGAGACTTTACGTTTTCGTCGTTGTCGGATGCAGTGTAGGCGGGAATTGCAACGGCCAACGGCTTAGGAAGCAGGGAGGAGGGGGTCAGGAAGGAGGAGGCAGGGGACCACGCGCGGTTCGCCTGCTTCCTCCCCCCTGACCCCCTCCTTCCTGCCCCCTAGGCAGTTGGCAGTTCCACGGCAGTTACACCGCGTTTACGAATACGCACCCTGCCTGTTGAGCCATCACGTCCGCAAAAATCCCCGACGGCTGCATGATCAGGCCGGGCACCAGGAACGTCTTGGCCTTCTCGCGGGCCGCGGTCGGCGACAGTTTGTCCTGCTTTGCCACGATCGACACCATCTGGCGAAAGGCGAGATTGCAGCCGAGGGCGATCGCTCCCTTGGCGATCTGCTTGTCGAGCAGGTAGTTGGACGACGCCACCTTCGGGTCGGTGGCTGGAGTGGACAGCATGGGATTCACCGTCGTCCACTTCTTGCCCTTGTCGTCCTTGATCTTGAGTGACTTGCCGAGCCCGTACGTGGCCCAGAATTCGGAGGTCATCGCGAGTGGGATCGCGGCATGCCGGATCACGATAACGGTGCTCAGATCGCCCGGTGCGAGTTTCAGCACATCGGTGTATTGCTGACCCCAGATCGCTGCGCGGGCGATGCCCACGCCGCCTCTGATCTCAGGCACGTCAAACATGGCCTTGTGCTTGCCGGTGACCCGCTTCGCCCACGAAATATCCCACGTCTCCTGCTGCGCCTGCTCCCACGCGTCGAGTTCCTCGGTGACCGCGTTCAGCGGCAGGGAGATCGGTTCCGCGGCGTGCAGC
Organism: uncultured Gemmatimonadota bacterium; assembly: GCA_903894655.1. Classification (GTDB taxonomy): domain Bacteria; phylum Gemmatimonadota; class Gemmatimonadetes; order Gemmatimonadales; family Gemmatimonadaceae; genus Gemmatimonas. The sequence continues at coordinate 56 of CAITQY010000583.1, read as the reverse complement.
ACAGAGGACGCCGACGCTAGCGCTGCCGCGCTGAGTCCGGCCGATTTCAGGAACGT
>CAITQY010000582.1 GCA_903894655.1 uncultured Gemmatimonadota bacterium | reverse complement strand
GCAACGATCGCGGTTCCCGCCTCGGGAACAGTGAGTGCGGCGAGATCGCCAATCCGCACTCGGTGTACACCACCGGCCAGCGCCTGCGCGCAGGCATCGAGCTTGGCGGCCATGCCGCCGCCTGCCACCCCACTGGCGACCAGCGCCTGCGCCGCATCCAGCGAGAGACGCGGGACCAGTGCCTTGTCGCCATTCAGCACACCTGGCACGTCGGCCATGAGGAACAATTCATCGGCGCCGAGCGCCGCCGCGATGGCCGCCGCGGCGTCGTCACCGTTCACGTTGTACGCCCCGGCCCCGCTCTCCGCTTCCCGCGCCGCCACCGGCGAGATTACCGGCAGAAAGCCGGCCGCGAGGAGTGCGCGCACCAGCCGCGGATCAACCACCGCTGGCGTGCCGGAGTGCCCGAAGGTGGCCACATCGATAGGCACCGCGCGCAGCAGCGCCGCGTCCTCGCCGGAAATACCCACCGCCGGCGCACCCGCCGCCACCAACGCCGACACCAGCTGCTTGTTGGCCAGCCCCGACAACACCATACGCACCAGCTCCAGCGCCGTATCGGTCGTTACCCGCCGACCACCCACGAACACCGGCTCCTCACCACGCAGCCGCTGCAACGCGCTGATCTGATCGCCACCGCCGTGCACGACCACCACGCCACCATTGGTGGCGCGCCACAACGCGGCGAGCGCCGCGGGAAGTGCCGGATCGTTTTGGGTGCGACCACCGAGTTTGACGATGAACATGGCGCGTCCGGGCTATCGAGTGAGTCCAGCGGTCTCTTCAAGCCCCAGCATCAGGTTCGCGTTCTGGATCGCCTGACCCGCCGCGCCTTTCACCAGATTGTCGATCGCGCTGAACACCAGCAGCGTGGGCGTACGCACTCCCGTAGGAATCCGCGCGCCGATCCGCACCACGTTGCGGTGCTGCACGTCGGCCAGCGCGGGGAGATCGGCGGTGAGCTCCACGAACGGCTCATTGGCGTACATCTCGCGGAACGGCGCCAGCGCATCATCGAGCGGGCGCGTGAGCGGCACCGTGATGGTGGACAGGATGCCGCGATCGATCGGGAGCAGGTGCGGCGTGAACAGCAGGTCGCAGTCGGCGCCGAGGGCGGCAAGGCTGGCCCGCATCTCGAACAAGTGCCGATGCGAATTACCCACGCCATACGGTCGGAAATTCTCCGTCACCTCGGCGAACAGCAGTTCGAGCTTGGGCGAGGCACCGGCGCCGCTCACCCCACTGGCGGCCGCAACGTTCACCGTCGCGCCCGGCGCGATGAGCCCGGCCTTCGCCAACGGCGCCAGCGCCACCAGCACGCTGGTCGCGTAGCAGCCCGGGTTGGCCACCACGCGCGCGCCATGCAACGGCGCACGGAACAGCTCCGGCAATCCATACGGCGCGTCATGCGGCACGCCGGCGGGGGCATGATCAGTCCCACCATGCCCCGGACGCAAATCGCTCGACAAGTCCACCACGCGGGCACCGGCCGTGATCACCTTCGCCACCCACTCGGCCGACGCGCCATGCGGCAGCGCGGCGAACACCAGATCGGCGCTCGACAGATCGACCTCGTCGGGACCCACCATCGGAATCGCGTGAACGCGTCCACCGGCCCGCACGCGCAGCGTCGTGCCGCGCTGTGCGTTCGCCGTGGCAAACGCGAGCGTGAGATGGGGATGCCCGAGAATCAGGGCGCACAGTTCGCGCCCCGAGTACCCGCTCGCGCCCAGCACACCCACGCGGAACATGGGTTCGGTAACGGTCGTGATTGACGGTTGCGGGAAGTCCGGTAGAGTATGCACAATTAATGCATAATTTTGCATCGCCGTGCTGTCAATTAGGTGTGTGTCACAGCGGTGCCTCGTTTCCCTCTCGGTGGCGCATAATTCGGCGCCGAACCGATTCGCAGGAGTTCGCCTCGTGTCCGACAAGCACCAGCGCCATCAGGTCATTCGCGAGATTGTCGCCGCGAAGGCCGTGGCCAGCCAGGAAGAACTGCGACGACAGCTCGCCAAACGGGGCTGGGACGTGACCCAATCCACGCTCTCGCGCGATCTGCGTGAACTACGTCTGGCCCGCATCCCCAACGCCCAGGGCAACTCCCGCTACGCATTCTCCGACACCGGCGGGGACGACGAGGAGCTGGCGCAGCTCGAGCGCATGCTCCCCCAGCTCCTCACGGCAGCGGAAGGCGTGCAGGTGCTGGTGGTCGCACGCACCATCAAGTCCGGCGCGCAGCCCGTCGCCGAGGCGCTCGATCAGCTCGAGTGGCCCGATGTGGCCGGCACGATCGCGGGCGACGACACGGTCCTCATCATCTGCCGCTCCACCGAGGGGCGTGAGCGTGTGCTCAAGAAGCTGCGCGCCTACCTGCGCGCCTGATCGCCAGCGGACTGCCTAGATTTCCCGCGTCGTCATTCCTTCGAACCCTGTCGTGAGTATGCCGTGAGCACTTCCGAAGCCGGAACCCATAAGCTGTGGGGCGGTCGATTCGCCGGCGGCCCGTCGCCGCTGCTCGATGCGATCAATCGCTCCATCGGCACCGACTTCCGTCTCTGGCCGCACGACGTGCGCCTCTCCAAGGCGTGGGCGCTGGCGCTGGGCGAAGCGGGGGTGCTCACGCGCGAAGAGAGCGACGCGCTGCAGCAGGGGCTCGATCGCGTGGCCCAACGCATCGCCGACGGCGCGCCGCCGGTGGCCACCGACGAAGACATCCACACCATGATCGACCGGCTCCTGCACGAGGAAGCCGGCACGGTCGCGTCCAAGTTGCACACCGGCCGCTCGCGCAACGACCAGGTCGCCACCGCGTCGCGCCTGTGGACGATCGATGCCTGCCGTCGGGTGGATGCCGCGATCGCCGAGTTGCAGCAGTCGCTGCTGCTGCAGGCCGAAACGCTCACCGATGCCGTGCTGCCGGCCTACACGCACCTGCAGCGCG
>CAITQY010000581.1 GCA_903894655.1 uncultured Gemmatimonadota bacterium | reverse complement strand
GGACGGCCGGTGAGGGACGGATCCTGCACGATGAATCGTTTCTCGCGCACCGCACGAATCGCGTGCCACGAGGGATTGGCGGATAGTTTGGCCCCCCGTGATGCCCCGGTGATCACGTGGTCGGGATCACGCGTCGCGATTTCCTCGATCGAGACGGGCGGCGACGGCGCGTCCATGTCATGAAAGACATTCTCCGCACCGGCGATGGTGAGGAGTTCATCGATATAGCTCCCGCCACCGATCACGAGCAGCGGCGATTCCCACGCCGGCCACACGACGCGCGGTTTCGGTCGCGACGCGGTGAGGGCGCGCACGCGATCGAGCGTGGACTGCACCGAGTCACTCACGATGCGGGCGTTGGCCTCGGCGCCGAGGGCGCGCCCGAGTACCGCGAGCAGGCGGTGGAACTGCGCGATGTGATCGACGCGCAGGGCGATCGTGCGCACACCGGCGCGCGCCAGCGTGTTGGCGGCCGCGCGATTTTCAGCGGTCGCGTAGAGCACCACCAGCGTGGGGCGCGCTGCCAGCACAGCTTCGATGTTGGGGCGAATCCCATCACCGAGTGCGGCGATGCGGCTGACCGCTTTCGGATATTCATCCCAGCGCGAGCGACCCACGAGCAGCGAGTCGGCACCGATGGTGAAGATCGCCTCGGTGGCGGCAGGATTGAGCGAGACGACGCGCACCGCAAAGCGCGCGTCGGTGGGCAGCGGCGCACCGAAATCATCGGTGTCCGCCACCGCCACGACCGACGCCGTATCGCGTTGGTCCGCCGTACCGGTATCCGCCCGCGAGCACGCCACGGCGCCGATGCACGGCAACAGGGCCACCAGCGCGCGGCGTACCAATCGTGGGTGAGGATACAACAAAGGCGTCCTCTCCCACGAGAAGACGCCCGAGCACGCGTGCACATCGAATGGCGAGCATCGACGACACGTGGCGCGAGCCCCCCCTCGAGGGTCTTCGTCCGAGAATGAGCGCGGGTCGTCTCCTGGCTCCGGGTGGCTCCACTCGCCTTCCCGACCCGAAGGTCAGTGGCATTGTGAGTGTCGCTGCTGCATCACACGTTGAACCGTGTGTTACAGGTCCCGTTACAGTGGCGGGGCCGCACCGGCATTGAACCGGTTTCCGTGTCCTGCGCTCTGAAATCAGTTGTCCGCCGCGCCGAATGCGCGACACCCGCAAGCTACGTGCGCTTTCCCGCCTCGGCAAGCGCCGCGCCGAGGGCGCCTTTCAGTTCGCTGCGCCGGGTCTCGTACGCTTTCTTGACCATGTCCGACGGCTCGACGATGCGGGCGAACGTTTCATCGAGGGCCGCGATCTCCTGCGCGAGGCGTTCGTGCATCGGCGCGTCCGATTCGCGCGGGCGCAGCGACGGCTCGACCGCGACGCGGTTGGCGGCACGACGCTGCACGGAGCGCATGAGGACGACCATCATGAGCATGCCGATCGCGAGCAACAGCCCGGCGATATCCAGATTGCGCGCCGGCGCGCCCGACGAGGGTAGCTCAAGGATGAGCTCCGCATTCGACTGCACGTCCTGCGACAAGAAGCGCCGGAAGTTGCGTCCCTCCAGCGTGACGGGATCGACGTTGGCGAAGCCTTTGCCGGTGACGAACCCCTGCGGTTCCTCGAGCAGCACTTCGAACACGACGGCGCCGCCTTCGGCGCGCAGGGACAGCGGGAAGCTGCTGTTGGGCACCTTGTACGAGAAGGCCACCTGCTTGATACCGGGCGCGATCGGCGCGTACACCGACACGCGCCCTGGGCCCGCGACGAACGCGTCGGGTGAGATCTCCCCTTCGTTGGCGCGCACGTCGAGGGCCGATGCCGGAATGGAGATACTCCACGTGGGCATGGGCGAGGTGGTGTCAGTTGCGACGAGCGTCCGCAAGCTGTCGTTGGACAGTTCGAACACTTCGATGACCGTGCGGAACTGCGTCGTGTCGGCTTTCCCAACGATCAGGTGCCGGCCCTTGACCGTGAGCTGAAAGCGTACGGACGTGGTGTCGAAGACGGTGATCTCGGCGTCATCCCCTCGCGCGTCGAGGTTCTTGAGCGGCGGCGTGAAGTAGGCGATGCCGCCCCACGTCGTCGATGCGAAGTACACCCCGTCGGCCGCGCCGAAGGGCGTCCACCGGAAGCGATAGTGCCCCTGACCGTCGGTGCGAATGGAATCGATGGGGCCAGCGGTGTCTTTGCCGACGCGATGCAACGTGACCCACGTCCCGACCACGGGCCCCATACCGGCCGAATCCGCGTTGACGCTGACGGGGCGACGTACGCGCCCGTCAACGGAGCGCGGCTGCCCGTGGAGAGTTGCGGCGGACACGCTCACCACTACGGAGGCGGCGACGATCGTCAGCGCAAAAAATCGAAGGAACGACGGTAGTGGGGACACGCGGTGCACAATCGGGTTGGAGAGCAGAAACGTCAGGGCGAGAACTTGCCGAAATCTTCCGGCCGCAGATTTTCGAGATAGGACTTGAGCTGTTCCGCCGTCAGTTCGCTGTCGGACGCCTCGACGGAGCGCTCATCATCACCGCCCTCGGCATCGTCGTCGCGCGCAGTCAGGAGCGTGGACGGCGCAAAAATCGGTGCGTCGAGCCGCAGCGCGATGGCAATGCTATCGGATGGACGGGCGTCCACTTCGACCACACCGTTCGGGCCATCGATCTGCATCTCCGCGTAGTAGGTGCTCTTTTGCACACGGGTGATGGAGACGCGGCGCAGCGTGCCACCGAGCCCGAGGATCAGGGATTTGCAGAGATCGTGGGTGATCGGCCGTTCGCGCTTCACCTGATTCATCTGCATCACAATCGATTCCGCTTCCGGCTGCCCGATCCAGATGGGCAACACGCGCCGTCCCCCTCGCTCTCGGAGAATGACGACATAGGAATTGGTCGCGCTATCGAGCCCGAGTCGCGCCACTGTGACTTCGACCATCATCGTTGCTCCTCGTGCAGGCGACCGCGAGGACGCCTCGCCGTCCGCGTGGCATCCCGCTCCGCACGCGAGGTGCGAAGCGGGGTGCCGTCGCGGATCACCGAATCGCGCGCTTGAGCGCCGCGACGCGGTCGGTGCGTTCCCACGTAAACGTGGTCCTGGCCGTGCGGCCGCGGCCCACAGTTTCAGGCCGGCGACCGAAATGCCCATAGGCGGCGGTGGCCTGATAGATCGGCTTGCGCAGATCCAGATCGCGCGTGATGCCGCGCGGCGTGAGGTCGAACACCGCGTTCACCGCCGCTTCGATGGCACGATCCGACACCACGCCGGTGCCGAAGGTCTGGACATACACCGAGACCGGCTGCACGACACCGATCGCGTACGCCACCTGCACTTCGCACCGCGTGGCGAGCTTGGCAGCCACAATGTTTTTGGCCACCCAGCGCGCGGCATAGCAGGCCGAGCGGTCCACCTTGGACGGGTCCTTGCCGCTGAAGGCGCCGCCGCCGTGACGACCCATGCCGCCGTAGGTGTCGACGATGATCTTGCGACCGGTCAGACCGGCATCCCCCTGCGGGCCGCCGATGACGAAGCGGCCGGTGGGATTGATGTGGGTCTTGAGGCGCTTGGGCAGGTACTCCTCGGGGATCGTCGCCATGATGACTTCGTCGAGGATGGCGCGGCGGAGCCTGGTGTTCGAGACCCTCTCGTCGTGCTGGGTGGAGATCACGACGGTGTCGACCGCGATGGGGCGATCGCCTTCGTAGATCACCGACACCTGCGCCTTACCGTCGGGGCGGAGCCAGGGCAGCGAGCCGTCCTTGCGCAGCGCCGCGAGGCGGTGCGTGAGGGCGTGCGCGAGCTGGATCGGCAACGGCATGAATTCGGGCGTTTCGTCGGTCGCGTAGCCGAACATCATGCCCTGATCACCGGCGCCTCCGGTGTCCACCCCCTGCGAAATGTCGGGGGATTGCGCGTCGATGGTGCTCATGACGGCGCAGGTTTTGTTGTCGAACCCGAAGTTGGCATCGGTGTAGCCGATGCCTTCGATCGTCTTGCGCACAATATCCGGGAGCGGCACATAGGCCGTCGTCGTGATCTCGCCCGCGATCACCACCAGGCCGGTCGTCACCAAGGTCTCGCAGGCGACGCGCGCCGCGGGATCCTTAGCCAAAATCGCGTCGAGCACGGCATCAGAGATCTGATCCGCGATCTTGTCCGGATGACCTTCGGTCACGGACTCTGACGTAAACAAGTGACGATCGGCCACGCAGCACTCGGGGTAGAAAGGTTCGTGCAAGAGGGTCTTGCGTAGACTAGTCCGCTACGAAAGTGCGGGCAACCCGCCCGACTGCGCGGCCGCATCGAGTTCCGTACGGAGGCGCCGCCGCAGCAATGTTTCCGCTTCGCGCGCCGTTCCGGCGGCGAGGGCGGCCTGCGCCGCATCCTGCGCCGCGGCCATGCGCACATTGCGAATGACGCGCTTCACTTCACCGACGGCCCGGGGGGCGACGCTCAACTGCCGGATGCCGAGTCCCATCAGGGCAAAGACAGCCAGCGGCTGCGAGGCCATTTCGCCGCAGACGCAGACATCGATGCCGTGCGCAGCGCCGGTGGCCTGCACCTGTGCGATGAGACGCAGGACCGCGGGATGGAACGGGGTAAAGCGAGGGGCCAGATTGGCATTGCCACGATCGACGGCGAGCGTGTACTGCACGAGGTCGTTCGACCCGATGCTGAAGAAATCGACGTCGCGCACGAGGGTATCACAGGCAATGGCGGCGGCCGGCGTTTCAACCATCACGCCCAGCGGCACATCGGCGCGGAACGGAATGCGGCGCTCCGCGAGCTCGGCCACGGCTTCGTCGATGAGCTGACGCGTTTCCCGGACTTCGTCGACCGTGACGACCAGCGGCAGCATGATGCGCAGATCGCCGTGCACGCCGGCGCGCAGCAGGGCGCGGAGCTGCACCTTGAACAGCTCACTCTCGTCGAGGCACATGCGGATCGCCCGCCAGCCGAGGAATGGATTGGCCTCGGCCGGGAAGCCCCCAACGGGCAGCTTGTCGCCACCGACGTCGAAGGTACGGATGATCACGGGGCGCGTGCCGAACGCCTGAATGACCTTCTTGTAGGCCTTGTACTGTTCTTCCTCGTCGGGCATGGTGGCGCGGCCGACGACCAGGAACTCGGTGCGCATGAGGCCTACGCCATCCGCGCCGCTGTTGGCGCCCATCTCCGCTTCGTCGGGGAGGTCGACATTGGCGCGAATGACCATGCGCACACCGTCGGGG
>CAITQY010000580.1 GCA_903894655.1 uncultured Gemmatimonadota bacterium | reverse complement strand
GCCCGCTCGGCCTGAAGAATGCCGACACGCGTGGTGACCGTGAACTGCTTCGGCGCGACCTGCGCGCCGAGGCTCGCGGTGGTCAGCGCCAACGCGGCGAGAATAGCTGCAGCGCGGTTCATCGACCCACCTCGAACGAGAAGATCTGAATGTTCTGGAGTGCGCCGGCCGACTCGAAGGAGTAGTCGAAGCGCACGTTACGCCCCTTTGCCGGGAGCCGCAGTCCGAACCCGCCGGCCAGTCCGACCGGCGTATCCGTGCCACGATCGCGATCATCGTTGTACAAGCGCTTGCCGCCACGCACGAACAGGATGTTGCGATAGCCGTACTCGAGACCAATCGCGTATTGCGTCGTGAAGTCGGTGGACTCATTCACCGCCACTTCGGCGTTGAGCGTATTCTTGCCGCTGCCCTTGCCGAGCAGCGAGTTGGCCGAGCCGAGCAGATCCGACGCAACCGACAGGCGGAACTCGACCGGCAGTTCCACCTGCGACGTATACAACGACACGCGACGATTGTCGCTGAAGGTGCCGCGGTCGGCGGTGCTGATGACGCGCGTGATCAACGCGCCCGAGGAACGAGCCGTGGGGCCGACGTTCGAGATCGAGCCACCAAGCGTGAGGCCGTAAAGACCGGTGTTGAACTGGGTGCCGATGTCGGCCGCGACCCACTTCGTGCCGGCGTCCGGGATACCTTCGCTGATGTACTTGATCTGCCCACCAACCTGCAACCGATCGGTGAGTCGCTTGGCGTAGCCGATGCCCACCACGGTGGACGTCCACTGGAAGAAGTTGCCTCCCAGTCGATCGCCAAACGGATTGAGCTCCGTGGTGCGCTTAATGTCGCCCGAGCTCAGCGTGTTGAAGTGCACGCCGATGTTGCCGCCCAGTGCAGGGATCGAGAGCGCGGCGTACGTCTGGCCGAGTCCAAGATCGCCGTACAGGCTCTGACGACCGGCGACCGCCGAGAAGGACTCGGAGGTACCAGCGCCCGCCGGGTTGGAGAACCACGCCAACGGACCGCTAACGGATGCGGCTGTGGCGTTGCCCATCGCGCCGCTCCGTGCGCCGACGCCGATGTGGAGGAAGTTGGCGCCACGCGTACCCTGACGATTCGGGGTATCCGCTGGCGTAGGAAGAAGTCCACCGGGCCCCTGGGCACGAACGGTCGTGCCCAGAAGCAGAGTGGCGGCGCCAAAGGCGCCGATGAGCCGGGTGATTTGCATCGCTGCTCCCTTAGCGGATGATCACGAACTTGCCGCGCTGCACCAGATTCTTGCCAGCCGGGCCGGTCGCAGTGAGCACATAGATGTAGAGACCCGACGTCATGTCAGTGCCTTCGCGCGTGCGAAGGTTGAACGGCAGGTCACCTGAGGTCGAGTTGTTCCCCGCGTAGGTCAGGTCGCTCTTGGTCCACGTCAGTTCCTGGAGGAACTGGCCGGACACCGAGTAGACCCGCAGCACGCCTTGTTCGGGCACGTTCGTGAAGAAGATGCGCGGCACCGCGAGACGCGCGCCGTCGACTCCATCGTTGTCCGAGCGCACGATGTACGGATTCGGCACCACCGAGACCTTGGCCAAGTCGGCCTTGGTGAGGTCGGACTTGATGCTGAACGGCGTGGCCACCAGCTGGATGCTCGAGCGCGGATCGAACGTGCGCGTGAGTTCGAACGCCTGCTTCCACGTGGGCTCGATCGGCGCATAGCCGCCGGCCGTCGTGGCACCGCGCGTGTTGATCGCGAGCGGGTTGCAGCTGTTCTGGTCGATGGTGGCCGACGGACGGACGCCCGTGCCGTTCACACCACCGGTGCACGCGACCAGGAACTTGTTCAAGCCGATCGAGTCGGCCAGCACCGGGATCGTGCGGTAGCCATTGGAGCCATCGGCCTGCACGACCACCACACGCGTGGTGCCCTGGAGCACGGTGCTGTCCTTCTCGACCTTCTGCAGCACGATCAGCGTGTCACCCGGCATCCAGAGCGAATCGGGGACCGACACACGAACGGTGTCGTTGCCCGAGCCCAGGAGGCGCGTGTTGCCGATGCCACCCTGCGCAAAGGTCTGGCGGGCGAGCATGGCGAACTTGACGGGCTCTTCACGACCACCAACCGGGTCGGTGAACTTCATCGTGAACGGCACGCGAATACGGACCAGCGGACGAGCCGTCGTGGCACCCACGAGCGCCGCCACCGCTGCCGACGTTTCGGTCGTCGTGGTCGCCTTGGAGGCCACCCCAACCAGCGCCGTCGTCACCGCCGCTTGCAAATTGGCGACGGGGTCCAGCTTGAACGACGTTGCCCCCCACGGATCGGTGAGCCACGTCATTTCGTAGCGGCCACCCTTGATGCGCTTGTTGCCAACCAGCGGTCCCGTGGTGGCGGTCGTGAAGTTGCCCTGCACCTGCGGGACGAACTGCCGTGCATTGCCGGAGAGGGTATCGCCGTTCGTGCGCATCACGAAGTTCCGATCGCGCGACGTATTGCCCGACAGGCGTTCCGTGCGGAATCCATTCGCGGTGTTCGACGAGTCGTCCGGTTGAGCGGTGAAGCCCGGGTACAGCGGCGAGCCCACCTGGTCACGGACCTGGTTACCGCCGTTGGTGCCGAACGGGTCGTTGATCGCGAAGATCGGCTTGTTGTCTCCGGTCACCCAGACGTAGCCGGGATATGCCGCCGGTGAGGTGATCGTATCGATGAACACGCGCGACGCGCCGGTGACGCCGCGAGCGGTGCCCGGCAGCAACGCCGTGCCAAGACGCACTGGAATGTCACCGGTGGTCGTGAACGTCTGTTCCTTCGCCACGAAATTCGTGGTGGCTGGCGCCGTAGGCGACGTGGTCGCGCTCGGGAGCACCCACCGCGCACTGATGGTCGACGAGACCGCGCGAGTCACCGTGTCCTGCACCTTGCGCACGATGAACTGGTTGCCGAACACGAGACGCGACGTGCCGGTCACGCTGTTCGAGACGGCCTGCACGAGCACGGGCTGCGTGGAGTTACCCACCACCGTGGAGGTGTCGACGCGGGCGAACTGACGGCCAGCCGCGTTGGTGATCGGTGCATACACCGTGAGCGACGCTGGGCCCGATGTGGCGAACGCCGAGTTGATCGTGTCGAGCGGGAAACCGAAGGCATCCTGCGCGTTGGTGATGTACAGACCACGGCCAGGCAGCGAATCGACGACGCGGAAGGTCGCGTCGGAGAAGCCGCGAGTACGGGTCACGAACACGTAGTTGTACGTGCGGCCAGCCTGCAGATTCTCGGCATAGTTCGCCGTCTGCGGTACGCCTTTCACGTAGTTCACGGTCGCGACCGGACGCCAGTTGAAGGCCTGCAGGCCAGCATCGATGGTGCGCGTGGGTGCCGAGGTACAGGTGGCCGCGTTACCCGTAGTGTTCGTAAACGTCGTGCCACCATCACACGACTTGAACAGATAGACAGACGAGAGGTTGTCATTCGCGCGGGCCTTGAGCGAATCGAGCAGCGTGGGATTCAATCGCAGGATGCGGCGCGTATTGGCGTCGCCTGCCAGAGAATCGGCCCGCAGCTTGTTCACCAAGCCGACCATATACGGGTCGACCGGGTTGATGTTCGGATAGCGAATCACGATCTGCGAACCGATCGAGGTCGCCGCACCGGCGGTGAGCGAGTCGAGCAGCTCGGCCGAGTTGATAGTATACGAGAGGCCCGCCTTCACTTCCGGATACGCGATGGGCTGCGGTCCGGCGTAGTTCGTGAGGTACGCTTCCGTGAGGCCTTCGATGGCCTTCCGGGTCGTGGTGGAGTCGGCGTTCCACGAGAAGGCCCACAGGAACTGCGTGGTATCGCCCGCCTTCAACTTGAACGGACCGGCGTTGATCGTGCCGAGAATGTTGCCGTATTCGTTGCGATAGCCGCCGACGATGGTGTCGGAGTAGACCACGTGGCAACCGAGCGAGCCGCATCCCGGCACCGAGATCGTGTCCTGCACGCCGTCGTTGTTGTAATCCCACTTGCCGTAGGGCTGCCCGTTGATCGGGTTGGTCGTTCCGCCCGGCACGAACTTCGGGAACTTGACGGCCGCCGCAGTGGCCGGGAGCGATCCGCTCCATTCTTCCGGCGTGACCATGCCGGTGAAGTTGTTGATCGTGAAGTCCGACGGATTCCGACCATC
>CAITQY010000579.1 GCA_903894655.1 uncultured Gemmatimonadota bacterium | reverse complement strand
GCGTATATCGGCTTCAAGCGACCGCCGTCGGTGTCCGATATGGGCAACGTGCGCTGGATCCAGTGCACCGGTGCCGGCGTCGATTCGTGGATGGCGTCCGAGCTCGATCCGTCCATCCTGCTCACGCGCAGCCCCGAGTCGTTCGGTCCGATGATCGCCGAGTGGGCCGTGTCGCGTATCTTCGCGATTCAGCTGCAGCTGCTGGAGTTGGCCGAAGCACAACGCGAGCGGCGTTGGGCGCCACGCGACATCGCGCGGGTGGCGGGTACGCGTGCCCTCGTGGTCGGCACGGGGGATATCGGCCGCGCCATCGCGTCGTCACTGCATGCGTTGGGCGTACACGTAACCGGCGTGTCGCGCAGCGGCACGGCAAACAGCGCGGCGTTCAGTGCGGTGCATCCGTCCAGCGAGATCGCCAATCTCGTCGGCGATGCCGATTGGATCGTGGTGGCCGTGCCCGATACACCGGCATCGCGCGGGCTGATCTCGCGCGACGTGTTGTCGCGTTGTCAGGGCGCCGTGCTCTTGAACGCCGGCCGCGGCTCGGTGGTCGAAGAGACCGCGCTGCCCGAGGCGCTCGACAACGGCTGGCTGCGCGCGGCGGCGCTCGATGTGTTCGCCACCGAACCGCTGCCCGCCGACTCGCCGTTGTGGAGTGATCCGCGCGTGATGGTGTCACCGCACATCTCCGGCCTCACCACCATCGACGGCGCCGCGCATGGCTTTCTCGAGTGTCTCGAATCGCTCGAGCGCGGTGTGTTGCCGAACTGGGTGGTCGACCGCACGCGCGGCTACTGACGACGACGGCACGCCGTCGGGTACGCGGTACTTCCGGGCTGGCCACGCCAGCCCCAGCCCATTGACAAGTCCTCGAGTACGTTCAAGATTCATGAAGTGTGAACACAGCCCGCCCTCGTGAACCTCAGACAGCCATGTCTCCGCTCAAGCCTCAGGACATCGCCGTCGCGTTGCAACTCCTGCTCACGCCAGGCGCGACCTACGCGGCGCTCTCGGCGGCAACGGGACTGAGTCAGGGGGAGGCGCACAATGCCGTGCGACGGCTGCGTGGCGCGCGGTTGGTGCTCGCCGATGCGCAAATGGTGCACCGTGCGGCCTTGCTGGAGTTTCTCGGAGCCGGTGTGGCGTATGCGTTCCCGGCGGAAGCAGGAGCCGAATCGCGCGGCGTTCCCACCGCGCACTCGGCAGGCGAGCTCGCGGCGGAGTTTGGCGTGTCAGATCCGCTGGTGTGGCCAAGCGTCGCAGGAAGGGTCCGCGGCGCGAGCGTGGTGCCCTTGTATGCCGCGGCGCCGACGACAGCGGCGCGCAATCCCGCGCTCTACGAACTGCTCGCGCTCGTGGATGCCGTGCGCCTTGGTCGCGCACGGGAGCGCACGCGCGCCAAGCAACTGCTGCACGAGCGGATCATGTCGGCGGCGTCCGCCGTAGCGGCGGTCTGACCAGCCCGATGGTCAGCCCCAATCGAGACCGCCTGGTGCGGACGGCTCGGCTGTTACGGCCACTGCTTGGGGAGTTCGTGTTCGTCGGCGGTCAGGTGGCCGAGTTGCTCGTCACCGATGCATCCGTAGTCCGCATGCGTCCCACCGATGATGTCGACGTGGTCGTGCCAGTGACGACGCGTCAGGCATACCACGATCTCCAGATGCGACTCATGGCGTTGGGATTCGCGCCGGATCAGCGAGCAGGTGCCCCGATCTGCCGCATGCGCACCGGAGACGATCTTGTGCTCGACGTCATGCCGGTCGACGAGGAGATTCTTGGTTTCAGCAACCGCTGGTACGCGTACGCCTTGGAGAGCGCCACTGGATTCATGCTTGAGCCGGGGCTGGTCGTGCGCATCGCCGCATCGACCGCCTTTCTGGCGACGAAGTGGGTTGCGTTTGCGTCGCGTGGAGCGGCGGATCCGATGAGCAGCCACGATCTCGAGGATCTGATTACCGTGGTGGCGGGCCGTTCCGAGATTGTCAGCGACGTCCGCGCTGCGCCGCTGGCAGTTCGGCAGTTCATTCGCCGCGAGACGTCCGCGTTCCTCGATGCGCCGTGGGCCGACGGAATTCTCGAGGGCAATCTGCCCGACGCGCGGCGCGTGCCGGGGCTGGTCGAAGCGGTCACCCGTCGGTTTCAGCAACTGGCGTCGCTCGACGAAGAGGGCTGACCGCCCACACCGCGCGATCGCGCACCACGTGACGCTTGTGCAGGCACGTCGCCGGGAGCACTGCCAGATCCTCGGTCGTGCCTACGTTGCCCAGCACCACATACGCGTAGCGATGGAGCATCCACAGCTTCGCGCGCTTGATCGCGCGACCCTTGAACGCCACCTCGTAGTCGGCACGGGAGGCATTGGCCGCGCCATCGCGTCGTCATTGCACTCGCTTGGCGTGCACGTGACCGGCGTATCGCGCAGCGGCACGGCAAACAGCGCGGCGTTCAGCGCGGTGCACCCGTCGAGCGAGCTCGCCAACCTCGACTGACGCGCGGCACGCCGTCAGGTACGCGGTACTTTCGAGATCACCCGGGCGTTCAGCTGCTGACTTACCCCCACCAGCATCGAGGAGCCCGTAGAGGTGACCTCCACCGCGTCCGGCGTGGCGGCCATGATCGCGGCCTCGTCGATGTCGGTGGAAGGCAGTCAACAGCTCACGGCATGCGTCATGGCGCGCGGCACGCCGGGAGTAGCTGCGGTAGGGCAACTGGGCAGACCAAGCAACACCGATCGGAGTCGAGGAAGGGACGAGACGCCGCGACACCTCCGCCGCCTCGTCGCCTACGGCGGGTTCCGGCCCAACGGGACCTTCATCTCGTGGCCAGCGCGTAACACGGTCCGTTTAGCCGAAGCGCTCTGCCGCGACGTGCTCCGGCTCTTCGTCCGCCCCGAACTCTTCGACGAGGACCGAGCCGCCGGCATGCTCGCATGAGCAGCTCGTCCCACACGAACCCGTACACCGGGCGCCCCACCGGCGCGTAGGATGAGTTCCCGCAGCGCGAACACTGGGTGGCCGGTGGCGCGCCACGCGGCCGCGGCGGGCAACGGGTGTCGCGCTACATTATTGACATGTTTCGGGCTCTCCCTGTGCGTGACGGTCAATCGACCCGTACGTCGCACACACACCGGTCCCATTCGCGCCGCCTGGCATCCATGCGCATTCGTGGCGGCCTGGCGCTGCTGATCGTGCTCGCGGGCACCTCCTGCGCTGGTGGTACCGACGCGCTGCCACTCGCCCCGCCGCCCGCAGCGCCCGGTGGTGGCGTGGCCACGCTCGCCATTGGCGCGCGGGCGCCGGCGCTTCCCGTGGGCTTCCAGACGCAGCTGTTCGTGTCCGGCACCAACGGCGCAGGGGTCGCCCAGAGCAATCGCAGCGTGGCGTGGACGACCAGCGATCCCACGGTCGTGGCGGTGGATGCCAACGGAGTGATTTCGGCCGTCGGCCCCGGCAGCGCGCGTATCGGCGTCACCGCGAGCGATGGTTCGACGGCAGCCACCACCATCATGAGCGCCATCGCCCCCGTGGCAACGACGGCGCGCGTGGGCTTCAACACCGCGCTCGGACTGCCCACCGACGCCGATTCCACCGACGACATACTCATTGCCCGACGACAGTACACGCTCTCGCTCAATCCGCGCCGCGGCGTGGCGAACTGGGCCGCGTGGCATCTCGAGGCGAGCCATCTGGGCGCGGCGGCGCGATGCAACTGTTTTTCTGCCGACACCGCGCTCACGCGACTCGGCCTGCTGCGCACCACGACCAACGACTGGATCAACGGGGGCGAGTATTCACGCGGCCATCTCGCCCCGTCGGCCGACTGGACGAGTGCCGACGGCGATAACGCGGCGACGTTCTTTCTCACCAACATGTTGCCGCAGCGACAGGACATGAACGCCGGCCCCTGGGCGGAGTTCGAGACGGTCTTGCGCACGCTTCTCACCGGCGGCCGCCAGATCTACATCGTCGCCGGCGGCATCTGGACGCGGAATCGCTCGGGCCCCGGTGTCGATGGGTTGGGAGTGATGCCCGGGGCCCCGCTCGCGATTCCCGATTCGATGTGGAAGGTGGCGGTCGTCGTCCCCGATCTCCGCGGACCGGCACAGATCACGAGTCCGTCCGACGTGCAGGTCATCGCGGTCAACATGCCGAATGTCAACGGGATCGCCAGCCGACCCTACACGGCGTACCTCACCACGGTCGATGCGATTCAGCGATCAACAGGATACGATCTGCTGTCGCTGATTACGCCCGGCGTGCAGTGCGTCCTCGAGCAACGATCATGCAGCGGCCGTTGACGGTCCCCTAGTCGCGAATCCGCACCGCGCGCTGCCGCTCCCGGTTCACCTCGAGCTGCAGCACATCGGGACGCGCGTAGTGCCCCATCGCATCGAAGTTCTGCCGTTCCTCCCGCACCCGCACATGGTGTACATCGGCGGCAATGATGCGCTCCTCGTGCGCGACCGGCGCCACCAGCCATGTCGCATCGGGACCCGAGATGCAGGTGCCGCCTTCGCCCATCACCTCGGGCAGCACCCGCTGCAACAGCTCGAAGTGCGGCGTCTGTTCCGGTACCTGATCGCGTCGCAGCAGCCCCGCCACCGACATCACGTACGACCGCCCCTCGCGCGCCATGAACCGCGTGATCTCCTCGGTGTTGCGCACGCTCCCCGGCCACACCGCGACATGCAGATCTTCGCCTTGTCCGTAGAGACTGGCCCGCGCCAGCGGCATCCAGTTTTCCCAGCAGTTGAGCGCCCCCAGCGTGAACGCACCGACGCGGTGCGTGCGCAGTCCATGGCCGTCGCCGGGTGACCAAGTGAGTCGCTCTTCGTACGTGGGCATGAGCTTGCGATGCACCGTCACGATCGCACCGGTGGCGTCGATCGTGACCACGCTGGCATACACGCTGTGCCCGCCGCGGTCGAGCGGTCGCTCGATGATGCCCAGCACCACCGTGATCGCCCGCGCCTTTGCGGCCGCGCACACATCGTCCAAATGCCCCGCTTCGATCTGTACCGCCTGATCGAGATAGTGCGCGTGCAGCGTCTTCTGCACCGACGAATCGAAGCGCGCGCCATCCGTCCACTCGATCCACCACGGATAGCCGGGCACGAACGCCTCCGGAAAGGCGAGCAGCTGCACGCCATCGTCAGCCGCGGCATGAATCGCCGCGATCACCTTCACGAGCGTGCCGGCGCGATCGAGCCAAACGGGCGCCATCTGGGCACCGGCGATACGGAGAGAGTCGGAGGTCATGACGAGGTCGGTGGGAAACGAATGCGGCCGAACGCGGGCTTGTGCAGCGGGCGCGTAAATAGAAGGCGCGCGCCGCGCGCATCGTGATGCCGGCGCCGCGCGGACGTTGCGTCGAAACGGCCCTGCGCGCAACGGAACGGTGATGGTCCGCACCCGAGTCGACGATATGTTCGGCGCTCCCCACGACGCTGACCCCTTGAAAGAAAAAATTGCCGTGAATCGCGCGGTTTACCCCCATGCGTAGAAGCGACCCGGTGCGCAATCGCGCGGTACCGCACTTGACCGAGGGGCATCGCATCATGAGCGGGACGGCGATCCCGCGCTGCCGCATGACCCTCCGCCCACGCGTTGACAGTGTATTTACGGCGTAGTACGTTTCCCTTCACGTTCGAGTGGGACCCTGACAAAGCCGCTTCGAACGCGACCAAACACGAGATCGACTTCCGTGAGATCGTTCAGGTGTGGCGCGATCCGTATGCGTTAATCCTGGCGGTTGAACACGAGTCGGAAGTGCGGTATCTGCTGCTTGGCGCCCTCGACGACCGCATCGTGACCGTGGTCTTCACCGTCGGGATGCAGGCCATCCGATTGATCTCCGCCCGTTACGCCAGCCGCGAGGAGCGACGACGCTATGCACAAACGCCGCGAGGCGGGTAAGTCCAAGATCGTACGGGTGCGGGCCGATCTGGCCACGCCGCGTTCGCGCAAGACCGCGCGCAACACCATGCCCAGTGACGCAGAGATCGAGCAGCGGGCAGCGAACGATCCCGACAACCCGGCACTGAGCGCCGCGCAGCTTGCGTCGATGCACCTCTTGCGCGACGCACCGCCCAAAGTGTTGTTGAGTCTGCGCGTCGATGCCCACGTGCTGGCCGCCTATCGCCGCAGCGGGAAAGGGTGGCAAACGCGGATGAACGAGGTGCTGGCAGCGGCGATCACCACGAGTGAGCCGAGTGTGTCCGCGGTCGTTGATGACATCGAAGCGTCGGCACGACGCACGCTGGCCCTTGCACAGCAGTTGCGGCAGCGCCGCGGGGACAGCTGACGGTTCGCCGTCGCGGTCATGCAGACGCTCGAGGCCATGGTGGGCGCGATGCGCACCAAGAGCACCAGCTCGCAATCGAAACGCTCCGACCACAGGTGATAACGATCGGCAACTGGCGCTGCGCCTCAAGCCGATCGCGCAGCCGCGCTCGCGATATCGGTCTCCGAGAAGTCCGTACCTTTGTACAGCAGCGGCAGTCCGCGCACCTTCGCCAACGCATAGCCGAACACGTCGCCGAAGTTGAGTGCGGCGGGATGCCCGCTGCCCTTGCCGAAGGCCACGAACGCCGCGTAGGCGGCGTCCATTTCCGCGATCCCCGGCGGAATCAACTCGAACATCGGCAAGATCTGGGCACCGGAGATACGGAGAGAGTTGGAGGTCATCACAAGGTCAGCTGAAAAATATTGCGACCGGACTACTCATCCGACTCGTGGAGCCGCACCACCATGCCGGGTCCGGTGAGCGGCTCGCGATCGAGACGTAACTCGATAAACGTGGTCGTGAACGGGTGAAAGAATCGCACGGCACCACCCGGCAACACACTCGAGAGATCGAGTGACCCGTACCACGTACCGGCGCGATTCGGGGCCTCGACGCCGACGCGGTTGCCGGCAGCGCCGGTGGCAGCGTTGCCTACGGGTTCAACCATCGCGCCGCTGTACAGCACGCGCTGGGTCCCCGTGCTCGCGTACAACTGCGCGGTAAGCCGCCGCGGACGCCCGCTCAACACCGCCGAATCCTTCAACTGTGAAAGATTCACGTGAAAGCTGCGGTAGCTCGGGTCACTGCTGTACACGTGCACGTCCTGCGTGAACGGCTCCAGCGTGGCGCCGTCGCGGAGACCCAGCTGCAGATTCCAGTCGCGAATCCCGTCGCCCCGTTCATCTACGGCCCGCACGACGAACTGCTGCCACGGCACCATCGCCTCGCGCGTCTCGCGCACCGCCGCGTCGGCGCGCTCACACCACGTGGCATACGACGGGCGCGACGACACCCGCAGCGCATCGATCACCATCTGCTGGAGCGCCGGCGGCGGCGCGGAAAGAATGCTACCGTGATCCACGTTCGCGATCGGATGCATCGGCACGTCGTCCTGTGTCCAATCCAAGAGCTGCACGCGCGCGTTGTCCGCGCAATCGACCGAGAGATCGAGGACCACCTTGCGGCTGTTCAAGGCGCAGCCGGCCCACCGCACCGCCCCATCAGTACCGGGGCCGTTCGCCAGCGCACCCAGTCCGCGATAGCCGCGCGCGCCACAGAACACGAACACGTACGGTGTGGTCCGCGTCGCGTCATAGAAGCGTTCGGTGCCGAACAAGTCGGTGTGCGACAACTCCCAGTTGAACCGGCTCCCCAGCTCCAACGCCTCGAGTACCTGATCGCCCGCTTCGAGAAAGTCGGGACCCAGTTGCTTGCGTCCCTTCACCAGCGCGCCCAGAAAGCTGCGTCCCTTGTGGGCCAGCGGCGATCCGAACGTCGTCGGTGCCAGCGCGATCACGTGCTTCACACGAGCGCGCCGTTGCGCCGTCATGCCGCGCCGAGTCAGCCACGCGCGCAACACCAGCATCCCGGTGGAGTGCACCATGACATCGAACGGCTCGTCGTCAGCCAGCCCCACGCGCTGCCGCAGCACCTTGTCAAAGCCCTCGGCGATATCGCGCACCGACACGTCGTTGGTCAGTGATTCGTAGCTCACCGTGCACAGCTGCTCCGCCGTCCAT
>CAITQY010000578.1 GCA_903894655.1 uncultured Gemmatimonadota bacterium | reverse complement strand
CCGAGGCGATCACCCGGATGCGGTCGCGCAGCTCGGTAGCCACCAGGGCGTTGTGCACGAACGACAGTCCTTCGTTGAGTGGCGTGCCCACCGAGTCGGAGAACTCCAGCGGCGCGGCGCCGGTGCCCCCTTCGCCGCCATCCACCGTGATGAAGTCCGGCGTGATGCCGGTGCTCATCATGGCCTTGATGATGCCGAGGAACTCGTGGCGTTTGCCAACGCACAGCTTGAAGCCCACGGGCTTGCCGCCAGAGGCGTCGCGCAAGCGCTTCACGAAGTGCAGCAGTTCCGTGGGGGTGGAGAACGCGGTGTGCGCCGGCGGCGAGATCACGTCGTGCCCGGGCTCCACACCGCGGATCTCCACGATTTCCGGGGTGAGCTTGGAGGCCGGAAGAATGCCGCCATGTCCCGGCTTGGCGCCCTGCGACAGCTTGATCTCGATCATCTTCACGTTGGGCAGCGCGGCGCGTTTGGCGAACTCCGTCTCGCTGAAGCGTCCCTGCCTGTCGCGCGCGCTGAAGTAGCCGGTGCCGATCTGCCAGATGATGTCGCCGCCCGGCTCGAGGTGATACGGGCTCAGTCCCCCCTCACCGGTGTTGTGCGCGAAGTGGCCCATCTTGGCGCCGGTGTTCAGCGCGAGAACGGCATTCTTGCTGAGTGAGCCGTAGCTCATCCCCGATACGTTGAACACCGACGCCGAGTACGGTTGGCGGCAGTCGGGGCCACCCACCGTCACGCGAGCATACGCCTCATCGGGATGCACCGGCGCCAGCGAGTGGTTGATCCACTCGTAGCCGGTGGCGTACACATCCTTCTGCGTGCCGAATGGCAGGGTATCGAGCTCCCCCTTGGCGCGCTGATAGATCAGCGAGCGGTCGTTGCGGCTGAACGGCTTGCCGTCGCTGTTCGACTCAACGAAGTACTGATTGATCTCGGGGCGGATCATCTCCAGCAGATACCGCGCATGCCCGATGAGCGGGAAGTTGCGCTTGATGGCCTGCTTGGTTTGCAGCATGTCGGCCACCCCGCGGCCGATCAGCGGCATAATGATGAAGAGCGACAGCCAGGCCGAGGGCCAGACGACGGAAACGGCGGCGACGGCCAGCAGGAGCACCATCGACGCGATAATGAATGGGGTACGCATGGGGACGAGTATCGTCGGGAATGCGCCGGATGGTGAGGGGGGCGGCGCTCATCGCTCTTGTCCGACTCGTAGGACGCCGAGTAGCCTTCGGATCCTTCCCTTCTCGGAGCAGCATGCAGCGTTCGGCCATTCTCACCGCAGTGCCCCACGGTCGTGGCCGTACCCGCCAGGTCACGATCCGGAACGTCGGTGACGAGGTGGCGCTGGAGCTTGGGATTCAGCTGATGGCCGAGAAGGAAGACCGGACCGACTGGCTGACCGGCACGCGCCCGCGCGTGCTCGGCCCGGGGAAGGAACTGTGCCTCGACATCGCGCAATCGCCGGGGCCGACGGAGTGCAAGCTGATCGTGTCGTGGGTGGACGGCCGCGGGAATACGAGCCGGTGGGTCGGGGCGATCTCACGGCGGTAGGGCGCGAGATGCCACCATGTTGGCAACTACAAGTCAAATAGAATGTGATGCTAACATTTCTGTTCGACGGAGACACTTTGTGATAACGCCCGTTTGGCACCGTGTGGACAACACCACGCCGCGCGACGCAGCGACCTCACATATGAGTTGAGCTGTTGCACTGTAAATTGCTTATCAGTAATGGTTTAGCTGCATCGGTGCACGCGGTAGTGCGCCAATCTCGGCCGATTGTCAGACCCCGGCGCCAAACTGAGCATAGAGAGTCGGCCCATCACCATTCAGCCTTCCCACCATGCCCCGCTCTGCTGCGCTTCCGGCGCCGTCCGCCGAAGTCCACGCCGAAGCCGTCGCGCGTGCCGAACGTCTGGCCGCGGGCCTCTTTCCCCACCAAGTGGACGGGGTGGCGTTCCTGCTGGGCCGCCGCCGAGCGATCCTGGCCGACGACATGGGACTCGGGAAAACGCGGCAGAGCATCACGGCCATCTGCGAAGCATCGCCTGATGGGCCGTGGCTGGTGGTATGTCCGGCGTCGGTGAAGGGCAATTGGGCACGCGAGATCCTGGCGGTTCGCCCCGACGATACGATCGCGATCGTGGGGCCGGGGCCCGTTCCCGCCACCGGCTATCGGGGATGGGTAATCGTGAACTACGACAT